>DAORHY010000047.1:0-15737 GCA_035438225.1 Bacteroidia bacterium | reverse complement strand
GGGAGAAGCAGAGAGGCTTCGCAATGGGTTTGAATGAATTTGCCGGCTACTTTGCTGTCGCTCTTGTTGCTTTTCTTACTAGTTGGATTGCTTCTGAATACGGGTTAAGGCCATATCCGTTCTACATCGGTAGTGTGCTTGTTTTTGCTGGTTTTTTTGGAAGTCTGTTTTTTGTAAAGGATACCAAACACCATGTCGCGCGCGAGAGCAAATCGAGTGCGGTACCGAAGTTGAAAAATCCATTTTTGGACACTACCTGGAAACACAAAAATCTTGGTTCCGTCACTCAGGCCGGTTTGATCAACAACCTGAATGACGGCATGGCCTGGGGATTGTTTCCAATTCTTTTGGCCGGTAAAGGATTTTCAATTGCACACATCGGTATCATGACAGCTATCTATCCTGCTGTGTGGGGCATTGGCCAGCTTTTCACAGGAAGAATGGCCGATTATTTTTGCAAAAAGGATTTATTGTTTCTTGGAATGCTGCTGCAGGGATTGACATTGATCATTTTACCATTTGCAGAAACATTCACACATTATGCAATCCTTTCTTCTTTACTGGGATTGGGAACAGCAATGGTGTATCCGACCTTTCTGGCAACAATAGCTGTCAATACCAATCCTGCTGACCGGGCAAATAGCCTTGGTGTTTTTCGGTTGTGGCGTGATTTGGGTTATGCTATCGGAGCCATTCTCACCGGGATCATCGCAGATTCATTTGGGATCAATGCTTCCATTTTATTCATCGGTTTTTTAACCCTTGCTTCGGCAGGAATTATATTTTACAGGATGCGATGCACAGAACATGGTTCAGTTAAAATTCTGGATAGATTTTTTGGGAAACACAAGCATTCCGGGCCTGATTGCGGTAGCCGTTTGCCCTTCAATTCAAAACCAGATTCTTTAGTTGCGGCTTAATATAGTTTTAATCAACTGACATTATTTTTCAGGTTGGAATTACACGGGCATTTTCCGAATGACCCGTCCGTCTAATTTACAACCTCCTTTAGCATGCTGAGGATGGTTTTTATCGATGGTTGGATCCTCCGGATCAGAATTGAAGGACGGCTTTCCCCATTGCTTGAAAAAGAAAAAAACTTCTGAAGTTTCGCATTGTTTTTTGATATCCAATACCCACTCTTTTTTAATAGGCCTTGCATGGTGACCGGATTCACCACCCACTATCACCCAATGAATATTATTCAAATTGAGGTTTGGAAGCGGTCCTATTAATGGTTCAAGCGAAAGAAATTTAATTCTTGCCCTTGTTTGCCTTAATGAATCAATACGATTCATGACTTTTTCGTTTTCAACTGATGTTCCGACCCAGATATTCGGTGTCCAGTTCAATTCCGAATCATATTTTAAAACCAATTCGGGCCTTTTCGTTAATACCTGAAAAGTATGCAGTTGATTTTCATTCATGACACGAAACACTTTTTTGATATAAGACAAAGGCACGTTTTTGTGAAACAAATCACTCATGGAATTGACAAAAACCTTTTTGGGTTTGTTCCAGGTGTATGGTATTTCCAATGTCTCCGGATGAAGAGTGAGGGAGAAGCCATTTTTGTATTTGGGCAAACCCATTGCGTGCAAACGTTTTGACATAACTTCAGCATAACAAAATTTACATCCGGCAGAAAGCTTTGTACAACCTGTTGTTGGGTTCCAGGTCATTTCTGTCCATTCGATGTTTGATTGTGCCATTACTTCTTTTTTTGAGTGTTCTTGTCGATAATATAATTTGCAATCTTCAGTCCTGTACTATTGTTAGAAGCAAAGATCAGGTGAAATATCGGATTATTTTTCGAGTTTTTCAGGATCAATGGATTGCTAACTTTTTTCCAGACAGTCTTTAGTTGTCTTTGATAAATTTCAACTATCTTATCAATAGGCTTATCAATTTTCTTATTTGTTTTCTGAGTACCAAATAAAGTTTCTTCTTCTTTCGGCGGATAAAATATTGCTCGGATTTCACTTTCTGATAGCCCAAAAAATGCAGTAAGGCGATTCAATGCCATCAGTTCACCGCTTGTTCCAAGTAATCTGTTTATTGCAACTCCTGAAGGTATCAAAATCCAAATGTCGGAATGTGTTCCTTGCAAATTTGAAATACTCGACCAGTTTATTTGCATTCCAAAAGGATCCAGCAATATTAATGCTGTGAAATTTGGTTTCTTAAGTGCTAAAGCAAGTAGTTCAAGTTGCGAATTGCAATCTTCTTTTCGAATGATAATTTGTGAATGGTGAATGTGGTCAATGGATTGCCTAAGGTGGTTCAGTGAATCAACACTTTTTTCATTTGTTTCAATGAAATAGTAATAATCAAATTGGTATGGAGGCTCTAGTTTTAGTACTCGGGCTGCTGATCCCTGGTAGACATGAAGTTCAGTTAATTCGCTATCATTGACATCAAAATTAAATAAGTCCGTCTTTTTTGCTTTAGTCGTAATCTTTTCTCCAAGTCCTGCAAAGCCATCAAAATAAATGCTCTTATAATGTGGAAATTTATTCAAAATTGTAAGATAAGCTCTCACATATTCAATGAATGAGTTGAGCTTGACTTCAGTCCATTTTCCTCCCCAGTCTTGTTCTATGGTCTGCTTTCGTTTCATTGGAATCAGCAAAATCAATAAACAAAAATAATAAAATAGATTATAAGGCAAACATTTAAAAAGATTGTAATACAACCTAATAAATGCTGGTTATTTAAAGTGTATTTTAAAAATAAATGGTCGTATTCAGGAGATGGGTGATTTCACTTGGCTCGATAAAACCATCGGCATTGTCTAATTTACGAACCTTTTGTTCGAATGTGGCTACACGACGACGTGAGATCCCAAAGACATCAAAAAAGCCATCGAGAAAGGATTTTGCTTCGGCATCTTCCGAAGAAGTATGTTCCCACTCTTTTGAAAATTTAATAGCACGCGAGCGGATTTCGTTCCAGGACAGGGGCATAATTGGAAAATTGATTTATTCATCAAATAACATGAATTATTGGGTAATTCGGAAGTCACAGACTTTATAATTATGGAATTTATTTACAAAATATGAACAAGAGGAATGTAAACTCATGGTATCAATCGTGTTTTTATTTAGTGCAAAAGATGATTTGCATCAGTTATTTGAAATATAGTTCGTATGGACTTGCTTATCCAATTTAAATAGTCCTACCTTTGTAAGTGAATACTCACAAACATTCACAGTATGGAAAAAACATACGGTAAGAACAACATCGCAATTGGTTTTCTAGTCATGGGTTTATTTATGTTTTACGGATTTCTACTGATTTATCTCAGGGACTTTGCACCGGGAAAAGCGGAGTGGGCGGATTCGTACAGTATTGGAAAGCATTTTGAAAGCAGACTGGCCCATGTTCACGGGAATTTGTTTGCGTTTTTGAATGTACTGATAGGATACCTGCTTTTGCATTTCAGCGATAAACTGAAACATGTAAAAATAATTTCATGGCTGGCACTTACAGGTTTATTGATGCCATTGGGCATTTTGTCAGAAGTATATTTTGGCTTGCCTCCTGTGCTGGTGCTGGTAGGAGCTTTGTCAATGACAGCTTCTGTTATCTGGCTTGGATTTAGTTTTATACGAATGCAACAGATTCATTCTTAATTTGACAGATACATTAAGATGGATATATCAGAAAGACAACTGGAAATAATTGAAGCTGCGGGGAGGATTCTAACTTCTTCCGGAGTGAGTGGTTTGACAATAAAAAATCTTGCTGCTGAAATGAAGTTTTCTGAAAGTGCTATTTACAGACATTTTAAAAGTAAAGAAGAAATTATCATTGCAATGCTGAATTACCTTGCCCAAACAATGGATACCCGTTTAACGGAAATACTTGCAACTGAATTGTCGGTGGAGGAAAAGTTCAAGGAATTGTTTCGTAATCAATTTTCATTTTTCAAAAAGAACCCTCACTTTGTTGTGGCTGTGTTTTCAGACGGATTAATGGAAGCAAGTAAGGCCATTAATGAAACCATCCTGAAAATAATGGAGGTAAAGGTAAAGCATGTGCATGCAGTACTTGCGGAAGGACAAAAGAAAGGAGTCTTTACAAAAAGCATATCAACCGCTGAATTGGTACACATTACAATGGGTGCATTCCGATTGCACATGTACAAATGGCGGGTTGCCAATTTCAGCTTTGATATTAAGAAAAGCGGTGATAGTATGATTCAGTCAGTGCTCACATTAATCCGAGCCAAATCGAAATGAAGAATAGATTACCCTATTTGTTTGCAGTCATCCTTGCTGCTTTTGGATTGCTCACTTTGTTTCTCAGCAGTTCAGTGATTTTTGATTTATTCGGTATCAGGGCCAAAGAAGGAAATTATGTACTCTTCATCGTCTGGGCGAATTTCATTGCCAGCTTTATGTATCTTTTTGCTGCCTATGGAATTGTTAAGTCCAAAGCCTGGACGAGTTCAATTTTAAGCATAGCTTCTGTAGTTTTGCTGGTTGCATTTCTTGGATTGATGATGTGGGTTTACCAGGGAGGACTTCACGAAACAAAAACAATAGCGGCAATGATCTTCAGGATAACTGTAACCATGGGCTTTACAGCTCTTGCATATTATACCATCAAAAAAAAGGATCAAAATGAAAACTAAAATTCTTCCCCTCATAGCAGGGACATTATTTTTATTCGGATGTAATGACGCCACAAATCAAAAGGCATCGGTACAAACAGATTCCACTGTCCATGAACAACATCATGAGGCAGCAGTAAGTAGTGCACTTGAATTGAACAACGGAGAAAAATGGGCCGTAAATCCTGAAATGATGGTGCATGTCCGGAGTATGGAAAACGAATTGAAATCATTTGGCGGAACCGGACTGAACGATTACCTTGGTTTAGCGACTAAATTGCAACAATACAATGATTTGATCATTTCAAGTTGCACAATGAAGGACAAGGCACATGAGGAATTGCACAAATGGCTTGTACCATACATGGAGTCGGTAAAGGAATTATCCGATGCAAAAGATGAAACGGATGCTTCAGCTCAATTGTTGAAGGTGAAAAGTTCATTCGCACAGTTTAATGAGTATTTCCAATGAAAAATGTCGTAATTATCGTTTTCGTACTGTCAATTGGTCTTTTCACTGCTTGCAACAGACCTGGTAACGAACAACAAAATAAATCCGATGCGCCCGATGTGCCAGTCACTGAACAGGCAATTCCGGCACCGGTGACAGATTATCTGGCATTGGGCAAAACGATTGCAACGTCAACTCAGGCAGTGCTTTCAAAGAACCTGGTGAATGCAATTAACAAAAATGGAACGGAGTATGCTTTACAGTTTTGCAATACAAAAGCGATTTCTCTTACTGATAGCATGTCTCAAGTACTAATGGCAAGTATAATGCGGGTGACTGACAAACCGCGAAACCCAGGAAATCAGGCTAATCAGGATGAATTAAACTATATAGAGGAACAAAAGAAGAGGATATTGAATGGTGATAGTGCTATTGCTTCAATGAGAGAAGTGGATGGGAAAATGATTGGTTATTACCCGATTTTCACCAAGGCAATGTGCCTGCAATGTCACGGAAAAAAGGATGTAGATATTGGTTCGACAGCATACACTACTATTCGTACGCTATATCCAGGCGATAAAGCTATAGGATATGGAGAAAATGAATTAAGAGGTTTATGGGTAATTGAAATGGTCAAGAAATAGGGAGGCAAAACGATGAATATAAAAGAACTGCATACTACGGAAAAAGAGGTTTCCGCAGTATCATTTTTCAAAAGTGAACAGGCAAATGCGACTGCATTGCAAATTCTAAAAGGTGGCAAATTAAGCAAGCACATCACGAAAGTACCCGCCCTGTTAATTTGTCTGGAAGGAAAGGTGATTTTTGGAAATGATAGTGGATCGAAACTTACTTTGTTCTCCGGGGATTATATCCATATTGAACCTGAGATAATACACTGGATTGAAGCTGAAGAAAGCAGTCAATTACTCCTGATTAAATAAAATCCCTGCTATTCCGGTTTAAAATATGATTTTTCCCTTTAAGGCTTGCGTATAATTATTACTTTTGGCGTGTGAGTTCCCGAATTCAATTTATCGCCCGAATTCTTGTTGTTTATTTGATAGCATTGTTGGTCATGCCATGTCACGATTCTTGTGAAGCAGAAGATCATTCAAAGGATGTAACAATTGAAAGAGCACAAGATCACCATGAAGCTGAAAGCGACTTTTGCAGTCCTTTTTGCAGCTGCGCATGTTGTGCCACCGCGATTCAGGGCTTGCATTTTGTAGAATTGAATATTCCACCGCACTTTTCACTCCGGGATTTTATTTTACTGGATACTGATTTTTATTTTCAGGATCATACTTCGTTCTGGCAGCCACCAAAACTCAGTTCATGAATTTATACTTGTCCACACTGGACAAAATACTTTTATACAGCGGCGAATCGCTGTAAAAATTATTGTATTCCATTATTCGTCTAAATTATGATTCAAAAAATCATTCAGTTTTCCGTCAGGAACAAACTGATTACCGGAATATTCCTGATTTTATTTGTCGGCTGGGGCGCATATTCCGTAACGCAACTTTCCATTGACGCTCTCCCGGATGTCACCAACAACCAGGTACAGGTTATCACGACCACTCCTAACCTGGCAACCCAGGAGGTAGAGCAGTTCATTACCTACCCGATTGAAATGCAGATGAAGACGATTCCGGATGTTGTGGAATTGCGATCGACGTCGCGAAGTGGCCTCTCGGTGATCACGATTGTATTCAAAGATAAGGTGCCTGTCAACATTGCCCGGCAAGCGGTTTCCGAACGGTTAAAAATGGCTGAAGAAGATTTGCCCAAACAATTCGGTACTCCGGAAATTGTGCCACCGACAACTGGCCTTGGTGAAATTTACCAATACACCATTTCCCCGAAAAAAGGATTTGAAAACAAATATTCTCCGATGGAGCTCCGGACCATTCAGGACTGGATTGTGAAGCGGCAGCTTGTCGGCACTCCCGGGATTGTGGATGTGAGCAGTTTCGGTGGCTTCCTCAAACAATATGAAGTGGCCATTGCTCCGGAAAAGCTGGTCAGCATGAATATCTCCCTCACGGAAGTCTTTGATGCACTCTCGAAGAATAATCAGAATACAGGAGGAAGTTATATTGACAAGGGTCCGAATATTTATTTTATACGCGGAGAAGGCTTGATCTCAAGTTTGCAGGACATTGAAAATATAGTTGTCAAAAATCTGAACGGCATTCCGGTTAAAATTCACGATATCGGAAAGGTTCAGTTTGGCTATGCTCCCCGCTATGGAGCCATGTCCAGAAATGGAAAAGGAGAGACGGTTGGTGGCGTAGTGCTGATGCTCAAAGGCGCGAACAGTGTGAAGGTTATTGCTGATGTGAAAGAGCGCATGGTAAAGATCGAGAAAAATCTGCCCGAAGGGCTGATGATTGATGTTTTCGTGGACCGAACGAAGCTTATTGACCGGACCATCGGGACCGTCACAAAAAACCTGATCGAAGGAGCATTGATTGTGATCTTTGTATTGGTGCTTTTGCTGGGGAATCTCCGGGCAGGCCTCATTGTGGCTTCCGTGATTCCGCTTTCCATGTTGTTCGCGATTTCATTGATGAATGTTTTTGGTGTCAGTGCGAACCTGATGAGTATGGGGGCACTGGATTTTGGGCTCATCGTTGACGGAGCTGTAATCGTTGTTGAAAGTATGCTCCATATTTTTTCAAAAAACTACCGCAACAATACCCTTTCCCAAAAACAGATGGATCACGAAGTAATTTCCAATGCTTCAGGAATCATGTCAAGCGCAGTTTTTGGACAGGTGATTATCCTGATCGTGTATGTTCCCATTTTTGCATTGACTGGTATAGAAGGAAAGATGTTTCTGCCGATGGCGCAAACGGTTTCCTTTGCCATTATTGGTGCATTGTTGTTGTCGCTGACCTATGTTCCTCTGATGTCAAGCTTGTTCCTGAATAAAAAAATCACGCACAAAGAAAGCTGGAGTGATAAACTGATCCATTGGCTATTGAAATTCTATACGCCTTTTTTATCGAAGATTCTGAAGCACAAAATGAAAGTAGTGATTGGATCGGTGATTATCCTTCTTGGCACAATTCTGCTGTTCAATTCCCTGGGTGGGGAATTTATTCCGGAAATGGATGAGGGTGATTTCGCAACCAATTATACAATCCGGCAGGGCAGCAATCTGCAGCAAACCATCAAAACAGGAACTGAATTGGAAAACATTCTGCTTAAAAAATTTCCGGAAGTACTGGAAGTGGTTTCGAAAATCGGGACCTCCGAAGTTCCAACGGACCCGATGCCCATCGAAAGCGCGGATTTAATTATTGTGTTGAAAGAGAAAAAGGATTGGACCACTACCGGCGATAAAGACGAGTTGGCAGAGATGATGAACAGGGAATTAAGTGTAATTCCGGGAGTGAACCTTTCGTTTGAGCAGCCGATTCAGATGCGTTTCAATGAACTCATTGCCGGCGTGAAATCCGATGTTGCCATTAAAATATTCGGGGAGGACCTGGATGTCTTGTTTGAAAACGGAAACAAAGTAGCTTCAATCATCAGCACGATTCCGGGGGCCACAGATATTAAAGTCGAACAGGTAGTCGGCATGCCTCAACTTGTTGTGAAGTACAACCGCGACAGGATTGCGCAATATGGACTGAATATTGAAGATGTAAATAAAATATTGAACACGGCACTGGCAGGAGGGAAAGCCGGTGTGGTGTACGAAGGAGAGCGCAGATTCGATTTAATTGTCCGCCTTGATAAAGTTCGCGATGCCGACGAAGAAAAAGTGAAAAGTATTTATGTACCCCTGCCAAACGGAGCTCAGATACCGCTGAGTCAGATCGCTGAGGTAAGCTTTCAGTCGGCACCTGCACAGATTTCAAGGGAAGATGCAGAACGCCGGATTGTGGTGGAAGCCAATGTCAGGGGCAGGGATATACAAAGCGTTGTGGAAGATATGCAGCAGAAACTGGAAGCAGAGTTGAAATTGCCTTCGGGTTATTTTCTCACCTATGGTGGAACCTTCCAGAATCTGAAAGAAGCGAAGAGTCGTTTGATGGTAGCAGTGCCTGCAGCCTTGCTACTCATCTTTTTGTTATTGTTTCTCAGTTTCAGGAGCATTGCAGAAAGTCTGATCATTTATTCTGCAATCCCGCTTGCGGCAATCGGTGGTGTGATCGGCCTGTGGGCAAGAGGGATGAATTTCAGTATCAGTGCCG
Organism: Bacteroidia bacterium; assembly: GCA_035438225.1. GTDB lineage: Bacteria > Bacteroidota > Bacteroidia > AKYH767-A > 2013-40CM-41-45 > JADKJP01. The sequence continues at coordinate 6,454 of DAORHY010000047.1, read as the reverse complement.
GAATCGGGTTTATTGCTTTGTTCGGAGTTGCTGTATTGAACGGCATCGTTTTGATAGCTTACTTCAATAAGCTGCGGGATGAAGGAGAACCGGATGTCACCCGGCGCATCCTGAAAGGAACTGCAGCCCGGCTGCGTCCTGTCCTGGCAACAGCCGCTGTTGCTTCCCTCGGATTTTTACCAATGGCGCTTTCCACATCTGCGGGAAGTGAGGTTCAGAAACCATTGGCCACGGTAGTTATTGGCGGGTTATTATCATCCACATTTTTAACGCTGATCGTATTGCCTGTTTTGTATGGTATGTTTATTAAAAATGGAACGCGCCACATCAAAGGAATGCTGAGCATCCTGCTGTTGTTTGGTGCTTGTGCCGCGAATGCGCAATCACCGTTGACTTTGGACAGTGCCATTCAACGGGCCCTTCGAAATCATCCGCTGATTCAATCCGGAGAATATTCCGTTCAACAGCAGGAGCAATTGCAAAGAACTGCCATCACGCTGGATCCGTTGAATGTCACGTATACCGGCGGTCAGATCAACGGAAGCATGTATGACCACAACCTGAATGCTGTTACCGGAATTAAATTTCCAACGGAAATGGCAGCGCAGAGAAGATTGCAGAAGGAACAGGTTTCACTTGCCCGGGCACAGCTGCATGTAACCAAAGGACTTTTAATCCGGAATGTGTCGTCAGCTTACTGCCAGATGCAATTTGGTTTGCAACAATTTTTATTGCTGGATTCCCTGGAAAAGGTGTATGTCAATTTTGCAAAATACGCCGGTCTTAAATACAACACAGGTGAAACGGGATTGCTTGAAAAGTTACTGGCGGAAAGCAAAATGCAGGAAGTGCATTTGAAAAAACTGGAAGCGGAATCCAACCTTGAAACATACAAAAGCGCTTTGCGGCAATGGACGGGAGATTCATCAATTTTCCAAGTGCAGTTGACTGAAGACTTCCTGTTGCCCTCTCCAGAGATCAGGGAAAAATCCGGAATATCGAACACTCCGCTGGTTGAACTTCAGCAGCAACAGGTTTCGGTTTCCCTTGCAGCTTACAAATTGGAAAAAGCGAGATATTCCCCTTCGATTCAATTTGGTTATTTCAATCAGAGCCTTGAAAAGGTGAATAATTTTACCGGCTTTTCCCTTGGAGCAACACTCCCTGTTTTCAAATCCGGCCAGCAGCGGCGAATCAAGGCAGCCCGGCTGGGGGTGAAGATTGCTGAAATGGAACTAAAAAATTTTGAACTGAACCTGACGACTGCATATTCTGAAGCTGCACTGCAATTCAACAAATACAAACAAAGTTTGGAATATTACCAGACGGAAGGGCTGAAAATATCCACCCGGCTATTCAATGCGGCAGAGAAAAGTTACCTCAGCGGGGACATTAGTTATACCGAGTATATTTTGTCGGTCGAAAAATCGTTCGATATCCGGAACAACTATTTGCAAAATCTGAATGCATACAATCAAGCTGCTGCGCAGCTCAGGTATTTACTCAATCAGTAAAATCATAGATACAATCTGACAATATGAAAACCAAAATAAAATCTCCTCATTTATTTCTTGCAATTGTATTCACAATTGCTGCGTGCGGTAAGTCTTCCAGTGACAAAGTGGGAGAAGCTGGTCACAGTGAGATACAGCAGGGTATTGTTCGGCTCCAGCCGGAACAACAAAAAGCCATCGGCTTAACCACAGGTTCAATTGTTCAGCGAAACCTGAAGACATCGCTAAAGGTCAATGGGAAGCTCATGCTTCCACCGCAGAACCAGGCACAGGTCAGTTTGCTGGTAGGCGGAATTGTCAAAGAAATACTTGTTCAGGAAGGAGCATTCGTGAACAAGGGACAAGTGCTCGCTACCATTGAGAATATTGAATACATTCAGTTGCAGCAGGATTACCTTCAAAGCAAGGCTGCACTCAGCTTTCTGAAAGCCGAATATGAAAGGCAGAAGGAATTGCAGAAGGAAAATATCAATGCCGGAAAAACATTTCAGAAGTCGGAAGCCGACTATGCACATGAGCTTTCCGGTTTCAATGCTTTAAAACAAAAGCTGTCCCTTTACAACACCGATGCCGAACGTTTGACTTCAGAAAACATCCGGTCTGTTTTCAATGTACTCGCCCCGATTGCCGGAAATATTCATACGATTACAATTAACATCGGAAAGTTTGCTGAACCCAATAAAGAACTATTTGATATTGTTGACAACCGGTATTTGCACATTGACCTTACTGTTTTTGAAAAGGACATTTCAAGCATCCATGAAGGACAGAAACTCACGTTTACCGATGCCAACCACTCCGGTCATCTCCACGACGCAACAATTTTCAGTGTGAACAAAGCTTTTGAAGACAATCAGCAAGCTGTTATCGCACATGCTAAAATTGACCGGGTCAACGAAACACTGCTGCCCGGAATGTTCATTGAAGCCCGGATCAATATTGACAGCAGTACGACTGCCACTTTGCCATCCGATGCAGTGGTGAATAACGGGAACGAGCATTATATTTTCGTTGAAGAAAAACCGGGAGTTTACAAGCAGGTTCCAATCCGCATGGGAGTGAGCGACCAGGGCTGGACAGAAATATTTCCACTCGAGTCCGTTGATCAAAATCAGAAAGTAGTCATGACCGGCGCATATTATTTATTGAGCGAATTGACAAAAGGAGAGGGCGAGCACCACGAATGATGGTGACGTGTTCATCTTTTTCAACTGGAAGCAATTTGAAAATTTGGCATTGACTAAGATATTTCGATGCCCGGTTTGTACAATTCTTATATTTCATTAATGTCTTACACGGTTTTAACACATTCATTCCGGGATTGTATCATTTATAGCTTCGAAATGTGATACGCATCATAGGTAACTTTTAATTTCATTGGTAAATTCATGGGTTTATTGAAAGTTCACCAAGTAAATTTACCCGATCATGAAACAAATATTTACTCTGAGGTTGCTTGTATTGCTAGGGATGGTTTTTAGTTTTCAGTTTTCAAATGCACAATGCAATACTGCCGGAAACGGAACGAACGGAAACGTTCATTGTTTGTACACGGATTCTATTCACAATTGTATGTATCTCGGCGGGGGATTTCAAACTTCCGGCATGGATACAATGAACCATTGCGGGTACTGGAATGATTCGACTTATCATCCGATGAATATGATGGGTCACAATGGCTGCAATGATTCTGTCTGGTGTTTTGTCATGTTCAACGGCGACCTCTATGTTGGTGGCAATTTTACAATGGCAGGTGGAGTGCCCTGCAATCACATTGCACGTTGGGATGGTACGTCCTGGTTTGCGGTAGGCGATGGTTTTAACGAAGCTGTTCACGCTTTGGCAGTGTATAACAATCAGCTGTATGCCGGTGGAGAGTTCACCGCATCCGGCGTTACGGCAATAAATTACATGGCCAGCTGGAATGGTTCTCAATGGAACCAGGTGGATGGCGGTATGAACGATGATGTTGAGGTCCTGTGTGTCTGGGACAGTGTCTTGTGTATTGGCGGGGATTTTACCATGGCAGGGAGTATTACGGTGAACCGTATTTGTACCTGGGACGGAGTCAGTTTTGCTGCATTGGGTTCGGGATTCACCACCGGTATGATGGGTTCCTGTATGGTTCATTCGCTTTGTGTGTATAATGGAAACCTGTATGCAGGAGGAATGTTTGAACATGCCAGCGGTCATGACATGCACAATTTGGGCATGTGGAATGGTTCAGCCTGGTCTTCCGTCGGAGATCTTGATGGTTCATCCATGGGAGAAAATGGTGTACGTACGATGTGTGTATACGACGGACAGCTTTATGTCGGCGGTAATTTCGGATCCTGTGGTTCGGTGAATGCAAACAATCTGGGTTGCTGGAATGGATCCACTTGGTCATCGATAGGAACAGGAATGAATGGCGAAGTAAAAGCACTTGCTGTATATCGCAACGAGCTTTATATGGCAGGTAATTTTTCATCTGCAGCCGGAACTGCGGTGAATAACATTGCCCGGTATTCTGCCAATACCGGAATTCAGAGCGTTCAGACCAACGGAATTTACCTCAGCATTTATCCAAATCCCGCAACTGAATTTGTACAGATAAAATGGGAGAATGAAACGGCGGGGTCAGGTACATTGGTAATTTCAGATATCAATGGTAAAATTGTCTTTGAACAATCAACCGGAATTCTATCTCCCGGCAGCCAGTTGAAACACATTGCGGTGAAAGCATTGAGCGAAGGAGTTTATTTTCTCAGACTCATTTCCGGAACTGTTGTCTCTCAGGTTCAATTTGAAAAAATCAAATAAGGAAAATCAATTGTAAAATGATTCGAAAGGAATGAGCCGGTATAGGATCATTCCTTTTTTATTAAATCAAATTCATATCACATGCTTTCCACCATATTTCTTTCCACTACCGACTACCGACTACCGACTCCCGACTCCCGACTCCCGACTATGAAATATCACCTCCCCCAGTCAAAATCTTACCACAAATCCCTTCATTTTGATTGATTAAACGAGCTAATTAAGCTAAATTTGCATACAAATAAAGCCCGTAAGGGTAGTGGTTTGTATTGATTAAATCGCAATGATTCGCAGGTGTTTTGTACTTGGTATTTTATTGATTCTGGCTTTGCCTTCTAAAGGGCAATTGGCAAGGATCAATGAGTTAAACCTGTTCCGTTTTTCAAAACGGGAAAAGGTGAAGGCCGCCGAGCTGAGTCTTGTCCCTCAGGAATACAGGTCGAATCCCGATTATGGGTATATCCCGTTCGCGGCTCCTCCATCTTCAAATTGTGTTGAATTGATTGATCGCAGAACTGCGTCATCACGGTATTTTGTGGAAAATGGAAGCAATGGAAAACACTTTTACCAGCAAACAGCCTATGGGGCGATTAATTACCGGGATGTAAACGGCTGGTGGAGAGAAATCAATTACAGGTTAAGCCCTGATCCGTTGAATCCCGGAAAATTTATTGCCAAGGACCAGCCGATACCACTGAGTATTGACCTGAACAAACGGGAGACGGAATTCATCTTCGATGGGAAACGTATTCCCTTTAACCGCAACCTGGAATTGTTTCATGAAGATGAATCCGGCAAATCCAGCAGCTTTGGAACTCCGGACTGGTCAAATTATTCCGCCGGTGACGATGGTGTCCGCATTTATAATTTTTATCCTGGAATGGATGCGGTATTTATGGTCAAGCAGGGAATGCTGGAGACATCGATCATTCTCACTGAAAAACCAGTATTTACCAATGGTTGGATTGTACTCAGACAGGAGTTTGGTTTCCCCCGGGAATGGAAGATGGAAGCAGCTTCGTATTCCTCTTCTCCGCAGGGTGATCCCACGGAAATTCACCTGCTTGATGAGAACGGGATCCCAATGGTTAGTGTTGAGAAGTGTTATGCCTTTGACAACCATGCTTCCCCTGTGCGCTATGACCTGACTTCTAAAATCAATCAGGGGAATCAGTTGTTGGTATATACACCGCTGAGTTGGCTGAACGATGCTGCAACTGTATATCCCGTCGTGATTGATCCTGCTGTCATTACTCAGAATACTCTCGGTATCGGCAGTATTGCGGGAACAAAATTCAGCGCTGTGTGCTGGACGAACAGCTGTGACTACAACCTCGCAGTCCCTACGCCTGCCAATACCACGGTTACAAATATTTACACTTCATTCGAATACTTTGCAACCGGGGCTTGCTTTGGTCAGGATGGCGGATTCAGTGTTGATTACGGAGCCTGTCATTTTCCGAATGCAGCACCGGGCGTCATTACGTGCCCGATTCCGTTGACAAACGTAAATTGTGGTGTGGTGAACAATACCATGCTTCCGGATTTTACAAATTGTCTGCCACTGCCATCTTGTGTCCCTCAGAATTTGAATTTTACATTGCATTTCTACCGGTGTAACAACGATCCCGGCGCCGTTTGCGGAAGCGCCTGTGTTCGTGCTTCACAACCCTGGATCATGTTCATCGAAGGACGTACGCTTGAATTGAGTACGATCACACCTCCCCAGCAAATTTGTGGTGGAGATTCTATTTTGATTTCCGGTGACCCTTTGTATGGAGTACAACCGTATCTGTATACCTGGAACCCGGCTGCAGCGAACAATGACTCGATTTATGTTCGCCCGCCTGCCACAACAACCTATACGCTTACTGTCACTGATGCCTGTGGTTCGACTGCCAACCTGAGTTCAACGGTGACAGTAACGCCGGATGTCAATCCCGGTTTTTCATTCAGCCAGAATCCGGTTTGTATCGGGCAACCCGTAACACTTTTTGGAGCGGGAGGAGGCGCTGTCTCGAGTTATGACAGGACACTTCCCGGATCAAATGCGCCCGGCGGAATTGTTCTTAATAACAAACAACCTATCGTGAGTTATGCAATCCAGGGTTCGTACCCGGTGACATTGAATTATGCAT
>DAORHY010000046.1:0-15870 GCA_035438225.1 Bacteroidia bacterium | reverse complement strand
ATCATCTGTTTCCAGTCCAATGTTGGTTTGCTTGGCTTCACTGAGTTTATTGTAAATGATAAACTGGATCCGGCCATCCAGTTTATAGTCAAACAAATGTTCAATATCCTCCAGTTCTTTATCTGCAGTTCGTCCTGTAAAAGCGGCAAGGTCCAGTCCGCCCAGGTAATAATAGGTATCAAAATTCTTATACTTCATGAACGTCCAGAAACGTTCATCATATTGCACCCTGTTCTTACCGAATTGCATCTCGTACCCATTGTAAAATTGTGCCTGAACAGTAACGGCAAAAAATACGAAAAGGACAAGTCCGTAAAAGCGGAAGTATCTGGAAGTCGAAAAAGCAGTCATCAGAATCATAAAAGAAACCGGATAAATAAACTCTGTGGCACCGGAATCAGACAATGCGAATGTAACTAAATTTGCAGAAATACAGAAGCCCTGAAGAGCCTGATTTCCTTTCCTGAAATTAGTCTTGCCATAGGTATTAAAATGAATTCAAAAAGAATCCGGTTCTACTGATTTGCCGGACAAAACGGAAGGCAGTTCTGGAATAATTTAAGATGATATTATGATCACAATTCAATCCTTCACCTTCAATCCATTCGAAGAGAACATGTACGTGCTCTATGATGAAACCAAAGAAGCTGCTATTATTGATCCGGGCTGTTATACTGCAGCAGAAAAGCAGGCGCTATCCCACTTCATCGAAAAAGAAGGGCTAAAACCGGTAAAACTCCTGAATACCCATGCCCACCTGGACCACATGCTGGGAAACAACTTTGTTGCTTCCCGTTACCGGCTTGATTTAGAAATGCATGAGGCGGATCTGGAATTGCTGCAATCTGCACCTGTTTACGGACAGATCTGGGGAATAAAACCAGAACCATCGCCGGATCCTTCTTCGTTTTTGAAGGAAGGCGATACTGTTACCTTTGGCCATTCGACTCTGGGGGTTCTGTTCACTCCCGGCCATTGTCCAGGGAGTATTACGTTTTATTCCGCGGCAGAAAAATTTGCAATTGCCGGAGATGTGTTGTTTTATGGAAGTATCGGGAGGACGGATTTGCCCGGGGGAAATCATGAATTGCTGATCCGGTCGATCCGTGAAAAAATTTTCCCTTTGGGCGATGATACGATTGTCTATTCAGGCCATGGCCCCGCCACTACTGTAGGATTCGAAAAACAACACAATCCATTCCTTTAAAAAAAATCAATGGATCCTGTTGTTTAAAAACTTTTTATTGAACAGGAAGCACCACCAGGTGACTACCGGAGCAACAACGACATCGACTGTATAATGGACGTGTTGTACAAGCACCAGGAAACTGACCATCACCGCAAACATAGCGAGCACTGGTTTCCAGCGACGGTGCTGGATTGCGAAGTACATGGAACAGATTGTGGAGACGTGACCGGAGAAGAACAGGTCCTTTGAAATAATTCTTCCTCCATTGGTAAAAAACTGAACGATGGGTTCACGCAAAGGAAGATATCCGTCCGGGGGTTCCAGGGGAAATAACGTAATGGTCACGATACGTACCAGGGTCACGAGTACATAGGTCTGGACTGCGAGCAGGAGCAGTTTTGGCTGATTCCATGTATAGATGAGGGCTAGCAAAATCCCCATGTACAGAAAAAAGAAGACTGCCCAGGACACATCGTGAACAGGCAGCAGGTCGAGCAGAGGGTCCCGGAGTTTAGTCCCCGTTCGCGATTCTGCAAAATCAAAGAACCAGTTGAATATCCCCGCAAAAGAAATCAGCACTGCGAGTGAAACCACAAACTGTATCCGGAAAGCATTCTGGTTCCAGGCTTTCTTCCATGCAAGGGATGTATTCTGCATACGCAATCGGAAACAAGGTTAAGTATCTCAGGAAATTTTTTGCAAAATAAATGCTTCGACTTCAGGAGAATCCCATTTCGTTTCGATATCGGGCAATGCCATTACTTCCTGCATAATGGCTTGTTGGCGACGGCCGTTTGACAGTGCATCGGAATAGGGTATTGAACTGAAGGTGACCTGTGAATACAGCGGGAGCCATTGAGCAGGATACTTGTCATGAATTCTTGCTTCAATTTTCTTCTGCAATAAAAATTTCGGACTGCCCACGAGGTCTCTCATTTCAATAAAATTCATCACCGCTAGATCAGCGATGGCGTCTGAATTGGGTTTGCGTGCAAGCTGGTATTCCGGAAGGATTTTTTTCCAGTCACCGTTGTGTTCATCGATCAATGCATCGAGGACAGTACAGTCTTCAAAACCGCAATTCATTCCCTGACCGTAGAACGGGGTGATGGCATGAGCCGCATCACCGATCAGGGCCAACTGATCTTTGTAGATCCATGGAAAACATTTTACCGTCACGAGGCCACTGGTTGGGTTGTGAAAAAAATCTTCAACGAGTGTCGGCATCATCGGGACGGCATCCGGGAATACACGGTTAAAAAACTCCATGCACTCTTGTGGTTCCCGGATGGTAGCAAATGAATCTTTGCCTTCGAAAGGAAAGAACAGGGTCACGGTAAAACTTCCATCCAGGTTTGGCAGTGCGATCATCATGTAACCTCCGCGCGGCCAGATGTGGAGCGCATGTTTTTCCATTTGAAAAGCTCCATTTGCTCCCGCAGGGATCATCAGCTCTTTGTATGCATGTTCCAGGTAATGCTGAGAATACTGAAAACGTTCTGTGCTCAATTGCATTTGCAGGCGGGCGGCAGAAAATGCTCCGTCTGCTCCAAAAGTCAGATCACCGGTAACAACGCTCGTACTTTTCGTAACCGTATTTTCAAAACGGGCTGAATTGTGGTCGAGGTCCAGCCCTGTGCACCGTTCATTGAAATGTATTGACACACCGCTTTTCTCGGCGAGGCTCATCATTTCACAATTCAGAATTCCTCGGGAGGTGGCATAAATCGCCTGATCTTTTTCACCGTACTGCTGGTAAGTAAGTTCACCGGAAACGCTGTGCATCATTCTTCCATTCATCGGGATGCCAATTTTCCGGATCTCCGCATCAACACCAACACCTTTCAATCCACGCCAGCCTCTGTCGCTCAAAGCAAGGTTAATGGATCTTCCCGCAGGAATATTCTCTTTGCGCATATCCGGTCTGCGTTCATAGATGGATACTTTGTATCCACGACGGGCCAGGTAGATGGAAAGCAAACTGCCGACCATTCCGGCTCCCAGAATTGTGATGTTTTTAATGTTCCCTGTTGTCATGGTAACTAGTTCCAGAAGATTAATTTCCTCAATTCAATTTTTCAAACCTGTCTTTTCTTTACCGTAACGGCATTTGTACTGAGCACTGTGTTCACCGTTATCAATGCCCTCATTCATCAGTCATGCGAGGCAGAAATCGCCTGACCGAGTAGTTGCCCGAAATAAAAAATATCTTCGAATGAATTGTATAAAGGGACCGGCGCCGCCCTGATTACATCCGGCTCTCGCCAATCAACAATCACCCCGTGTTCGGTCAGTTGTTTATAGATCGCTTTCCCGTTTTTCTTCACCACCAGGGACAACTGGCATCCTCTTTGTTCCGGATCATCAGGGGTGATGATGAGTATCGGTTCTTCTTTGTTATTTTTTTTTGCCGCAGCATTGATTTCACGGATGATAAACTCAAGGTATGCAGTCATAGTGCGGCTTTTTACAGAAAGCTTATGGAAATCCGCTTTCTCAAAAATATCCAGTGAGGCTTTGAGGGCAGCCATTGACAGCACTGGTGCATTGCTCAGTTGCCATCCCCTTGCTCCTTTTGCGGGAACGAATTTCCTCGGCATACTGAATCTTGTTTCGGGATCATTCCCCCACCACCCTGCGAACCGGGGCAGTGAGGTATTGTTTCCATGGCGTTCGTGAATAAAAATCCCGGATACTCCGCCGGGGCCTGCATTCAGATATTTATAACTACAAAAACAGGCATAATCCACATTCCAATCATGAAGTTTCATTTTCACATTTCCTGCTGCATGTGCGAGGTTGAATCCACAGGTTGCTCCGGCCTTTTGTGCGGCGGCTGTAATTTTCTCCAGCTCAAAATATTGGCCTGTATAATAATTCACTGCTCCCAGCATCACCGTTGCAAGGGATGTGCCGTGTTCCTGAATTGAATTCAAAATGTCTTCAGTACGCAAACAGTGTTCGCCTTCCCTCGGTTGCAGATAAACAACGGCCTCTTCCGGATTAAAACCATGGACATGCGCCTGTGACTGCAAGGCATAAAGATCGGATGGAAATGCGTCATATTCGCAGATGATTTTATAGCGTGAGGGGGTGGGACGATAAAAAGATACGAGGAGGAGATGCAGATTTGTAGTCAGGGAATTCATCGATACCACTTCTTCCGGTTTGGCTCCGAGAAGAGCAGCAATTTGTCCGGTAAGAATATCCTGGTAATGAAACCAGGGGAAACGTGAATGAAAGTGTCCTTCCACGCCCCATGTGGCCCAATCTTCCAATTCATTCAGGACATACTCCTGTGTGGACCTTGGTTGAAGTCCGAGAGAATTTCCTGTGAAATATCGTACGGGCTGGCCGTTGCTCAATGGAAAGTAAAATTGTTCGCGAAATTTCCGCAAGGGATCTGTGGCATCCATTTTCTGTGCAAAATCAAGGCTGTTCTGAAATGCAAGGACTTCGGTTTCGGGCATAACTTAATATTTCTGGATGCAAGGACTAATCCGAATCGCCATACGAGGGTAGTCGGGAGGATTAGGTGAGGAAATCCCTTCCCTTTCTTTTTCGGTAAACAACCGATCATTACCTTCGCATAAGCTTTGGATCTGTTGCCAAAGTTAGATGAATTGGTTTTAATATATCTGCAAAATAATCATGAAAAGAGCACAATCAGAAGCACTGTATAAGAAAGCACTGAATTATTTTCCAGGCGGTGTGAATTCACCCGTGAGAGCTTTCCGGTCAGTTGGTGGAAGCCCGCTTTTCCTTGAAAAGGGAGACGGCTGTATTATTCAGGATGCTGATGGAAATGAATTCATTGACTTTTGCTGCAGTTGGGGGCCGCTCATTTTAGGACACAATCATCCGGGAGTCCGTGAGGAAATTTTCAAAGCTGTAGCTTCCGGAACTTCCTTTGGAGCACCGACCCGGAAAGAAAACGAACTTGCGGAACTCATCCTCCAGCACAATCGATTTATCGAAAAAATCCGTTTTGTGAGTTCCGGAACAGAGGCTGTTATGTCAGCTCTCCGCCTGGCCCGGGGGTATACCGGCAAACCCGTCATTATTAAATTCGAAGGTTGTTATCACGGGCATGTTGATTCCCTGCTCGTTAAAGCCGGCAGCGGTTTGTCCACCTTCGGCATTTCATCCTCTGCAGGTGTCACAGAATCCGTTGCCAAGGACACACTGGTTCTGCCCCTGAATGACAAGCGTGCCCTGGAAATTGCGATTTCTGATTTCGCACACGATATCGCCGCTGTGATCATTGAACCAATTCCTGCAAACAACGGCTTGATGCTGCAGGACAGATCCTTTCTTGACTATTTGAGAAAAGTGACCAAGGAAAATAACATTCTCCTGATTTTCGATGAAGTAATTTCCGGCTTCCGCGTCGGGTTTGAAGGGGCTGCCGGATATTACAATATTCAGCCTGATATCATTACCTACGGAAAAATTATCGGTGGCGGCATGCCTGTTGGCGCCTATGGAGCAAGCAAAGAGCTGATGGCGCACATTGCACCGGAGGGGAATGTATACCAGGCAGGAACATTATCCGGCAACCCAGTGGCCATGTCAGCAGGCATTGCTCAATTAAGGGAATGTCTTAAGCCCGGGTTTTATGAAAACCTGGAACAGAACACAAAAGAATTTACCACGCAACTGAACAACTATTCCGCCGCCAAAGGATATCTTTTCAGAGTCTTCTCTGTTGGTTCCGTATTCTGGTTTGCGTTTACTGAAAAGGAAAAAATTTCCGCAGCGGAAGACATCAGTGCAGATAGCATGAAATACTTCCGGATCCTGCATCACGAATTACTGGAAAACGGTATTTATCTCGGGCCATCGGGATATGAAGTTGGATTTGTTTCAGCTGCACATTCTGCTGACGTACTGAAGAAGGCAGCTGATAAAATATGTGCTGCTCTGGATGTTGTATTTGCTGCACTACCGGAAGGGGTTTCCAAAATTTAAGAGGTTCCAGAAAAAACCTTTTTCACTTTTTTTCTCCCGTGCAGATATTTCACGGGCCAGGAGAATCCATCCTTTGTGTCCAAACTGAATCAGCCAGTTGACCGCAGCGGCTTTGTTTTCGCATGCATCAGCGAAAGCCGCCAATTCCCTGTTTCCGCTGGTGATCAGGAATACTTTCGCCTTGTCGTCTCCAGCCATTGCATCCACAGTAGCAGCCAACGGCTTGTAGTTGTTCTCCATCAGCCATTTGAATGATTTTTCCACCCCTTCAAATGCATCCCAGAACTCAGACATTTCCTGATAGCCATTCTCAACGAGCCATTGCTGGGCAACTTCATCGTTATCCCTTGCACACAATGCGAGGTGTTCGAAGACTTCTATCGGATACGCTTTCATGACATTAGGCTAGTTAAATATACAAAAATAAACTGCAGAATCATTGTACCATCAACATAAATTTTACAAAAATATTTTGGTGGATTTGATTTTGCCATCAGGATCCAAAGCATTGCGAATAAAAAAGAAAGATCGAGTGCAAAAATAGCTGCTGGCGCCAGTATCATCTGTCCTTTCATAATATGCCGAAGGATAATGCCCACACCTAGAATGAGAATCCCTGTAATTTTTGTAATCCGTATCCCGTACACCACCGGCAATGTGTTGGTTCCCCATCGTTTTTCTGTATCGAAATCCCGGATTTCAAATGGAATACACAATCCATAAATAAACAATGCCCGTGCGAAAGCCTGGCCCAGAATATTTGCTGTATCAATGTGCTGATTCTGTTCCAGCAGGGGAATCATAGCGGTGACTGCAGCCCAGCTCAGGGAGAGGAAGGGCAGCTTGAGCAGTAGCGATTCACGCAACCGCCTCCGCCTTCCGTTCCATTTAACAAGAGGAATGCTGTAGAGTAAACTAAAAAGGGTGATCGTTAAAAAAGTAACGAGGACGGCTACATTCAGAGCCAACAATGAAATGATGATGCCGATGGCCGGAATGACAAGAAAAAGAAAATCCATTGCATTCAATTTCAGGTTCACGATGGATTGCCTGAATCGTAAAAGAGAATCGAATTCCAGATGATGGGAATGGTGATGAAAATTATAATAAAACCACGTAGCAAAAAACACCAGAGAGACAGAAGGTGTCAGCTGAATGGGAATGTCGTTCAGCAGGAAAGTTGTAAAAACAAGAGCTACTGAACAGAGTCCGATGAACAGGTTGCCAAAAACGAGACGATCAAAGATTTTGACGATTCGGTTCAAATCCGGTCAGAATTTACCACCGGAACATGGTGGTTAATAAATGATGCTGAAGGCAACAGTACCGGCAACAAACCCTGCGAATCCGCTAATGATCGCATTTCGGATTTTCCGGTCCCTGGCTTTTCTTTCGTAGCCTTCACGGTAAATATTGTTTTGCAGCAGCACCGGGTCTGAAACTTTCTGATTTTCCATTTTCGGAGAAAAGGAACCTATGATTGTTGAATACAACGGTGGAACCGCCAACCCGTAAAATCCCAACAAACCACCACCGGCGCCGAAGACAAAAGCAACTCCTTTGTTCAGGTTGTTTTTATAGAATTTATCAGCATCCTGCTCCCCTTTTATAAACATGCGCATTTCCTCGGGTTTGAAATCCACCGGATCCAGGGAATCGGAAGAATAGATAACCCTCTCACTTCCATCTCTATAACGAATAGAAAAAACTCTTTCCGGGTCTATTGTTTTCAGCCTGCTTTTCCCATCCATCTTTCGGTAAGCGATAGTATAATCCTTCAGGTCGACAGATTTTACAGCAAGCATTTTACCGTTAATCAACACCAGGGTATCCTGGGCTTTCACCGAGCCGTAACCAAGGAGGAAAAAAAACAGAGGAAAAAGAAGAATACGCATATGAATCAGTGTCAATTCCCCAAAACTACAATAAAATATCCTTGTAAAAAATTCCCGTAAAACGAAAGCACATTCCTCATCCCGCAACGTGTCAATATTCACTACATTTGCGCCCGAAATCATCTTAAATATTTCGTATGTCACATTTCGATTTTACATCCCGCCATATCGGACCTGATGAACAGGATCTGCAACCAATGTTGAAAGAAATTGGTGTTGCTTCGGTAGACCAGTTGATTGACGAAACAGTACCGGCTTCTATCCGATTGAAAAAACCACTTCAACTTCCGGAAGCGCAGAGCGAACATGAATTTTTAAAAGCGCTCCGCAGGACAGCAAATAAGAACAGCATCGCCAAATCCTACATTGGACTTGGTTATTACGATACCATTACACCGGGTGTGATTCAGCGGAACATCCTGGAGAATCCGGGTTGGTACACGGCGTACACTCCGTATCAGGCCGAGATTTCCCAGGGTCGACTGGAAGCATTGCTGAACTATCAAACCATGATACTCGATCTGACGGGAATGGAAATCGCGAATGCCTCTCTTCTGGATGAAGCAACTGCAGCGGCCGAGGCCATGCATTTATTTTTTGCAAGCAGAACACGGGAGCAGCAACAGAACAATGTGAACAAACTTTTTGTGGACTCCGCTTGCTTTCCGCAGACGATTGATGTTTTGAAAACCCGTTCCGCTCCGCTGGGAATTGAATTGGTGTTTGCCGAGGCGCCTGCAATGCAACCGGATGCCAGCTTTTTCGGAGCCATCCTGCAGTACCCGTCGATGAACGGAGAAATCAGGGATTATAAAAACTGGGTTGAAAAAGCTCATGCACTTGGAATCCGTGTTGGTGTTGGGACAGACTTGCTTGCCCTCACTTTGTTGAATCCTCCCGGAGAATGGGGTGCAGATGTAGTGTATGGTAATTCGCAACGCTTTGGTGTGCCGCTGGGTTACGGCGGACCCCATGCAGCATTTTTCGCTGCGCGTGAAGAATACAAACGTGAAATGCCCGGAAGAATCATTGGCGTTTCCGTGGATTCTCATGGCAACAAAGCCTTGAGAATGGCGCTCCAGACACGGGAGCAACACATCCGTCGCGACAAAGCCACTTCGAATATCTGTACTGCACAGGTACTGCTCGCCGTCATGGCAAGCATGTATGCAGTTTACCATGGTCCGGATGGACTGAAACACATTGCGGACCAGGTACACTTTACCGCAACACGGGCAGCGGATGCATTGTCTCAGTTGGGATATACCCAGCTCAACAAATTATATTTCGACACACTGTTGATCGATGCAGGTGATGCAATCACAGCCATTCGTAAAACTGCGGCTGAGCAAAAAATAAACCTGCGGTTTACCGGCGAAAAAAATATCTCCATCAGTTTTGATGAGACAACAACAGAAGACGAACTGAATAAATTACTTTCCGTTTTTGCCACAGTCCGTGGAAAATCTCTTTCTGCCGGAAGTCAAGGCCCGAAACATTTGCTGAAGGCAAGTAATTTTTCCCGGACGAGCACTTATCTCACACATCCGGTATTTAACCAGCATCATTCTGAAACTGAAATGCTGCGGTATATCACTGCACTGGAAAACA
Organism: Bacteroidia bacterium; assembly: GCA_035438225.1. Lineage (GTDB taxonomy): Bacteria > Bacteroidota > Bacteroidia > AKYH767-A > 2013-40CM-41-45 > JADKJP01. The sequence continues at coordinate 6,204 of DAORHY010000046.1, read as the reverse complement.
AGGACCTCTCCTTGAACCATTCCATGATCGCTTTGGGATCCTGTACGATGAAACTGAATGCCACCAGTGAAATGGTTCCCATCAGCTGGCCGGAATTTAACGGGCTCCATCCCTTTGCCCCTCTTGAGCAGGCAGCGGGTTACCAGCAGATCATCCGTGAACTTGAAGAATACCTTTGCACCATCACCGGTTTTTCAGCAGTCTCCCTTCAACCAAATTCAGGCGCACAAGGAGAATATGCCGGGCTGATGGTGATTCGTGCCTATCATCACAACCGGAAGGAACAGCACCGTGATGTAGTGCTCATCCCCTCCTCTGCACACGGCACTAATCCGGCCAGTGCAGTGATGGCAGGAATGAATGTTGTTGTAGTGAAATGTGATGATCATGGAAATATAGACATCCGTGACCTTCGGGCAAAAGCAGAACAACACAAGGATAAACTTTCCGCTTTGATGGTTACCTATCCGTCCACGCACGGTGTTTTCGAAGAAGGCATCCGTGAGATTACACAGATCGTTCACGATTGCGGCGGGCAGGTGTATATGGACGGTGCCAATATGAATGCACAGGTTGGACTTACCAATCCTGCGACTATCGGTGCGGATGTATGTCACCTTAACCTGCACAAGACATTTGCCATTCCGCATGGCGGTGGCGGCCCCGGAATGGGACCGATCGGTGTTGCTTCGCATCTTGCGCCATTCCTTCCTTCACATCCGGTCATTAAAACGGGAGGAAGCACCCCGGCCGTTTCTGCAGCTCCCTGGGGAAGTGCAAGCATTTTGCTCATTTCCTATGCTTACATCCGCATGCTCGGAGGACAAGGTGTCACCGCTTCAACCAAATATGCGATACTCAATGCGAATTACATCAAAGCAAAACTTGAACCTTACTATCCTATTCTGTATGTCGGTTCCAACAACCGTGTTGCGCATGAAATGATAGCGGATTGTCGTCCGTTTAAATTGTCTGCGGGAATTGAAGTGGAGGATATCGCAAAGCGACTGATGGATTACGGATTCCACGCTCCGACAATGTCTTTCCCGGTTCCGGGAACGATTATGATTGAACCTACAGAAAGCGAATCGAAAGCGGAGTTGGATCGTTTTTGTGATGCCATGATTGCAATCCGGAAAGAAATTGACGAAATCGAAAAAGGAATCGCAGACAAAAAAGACAATGTTCTGAAAAACGCTCCACATACTCTTGGAGAAATTACAAAGGATGAATGGAGCCACTCCTATTCCAGGAAGAAGGCTGCTTTCCCTTTACCCTACATTCTTCATCATAAATTCTGGCCTTCTGTCGGGAGGGTGGACAATGCTTATGGCGACAGGAATCTTGTCTGCGCATGCCCGCCCATTGAAAGCTACGCTGAAGAAACCGTATAAACCCTTACCAGACAAGGGATTTAACAGTCGGCCCGACTTTGACAGAGTCCGGAATATTATTACATTTGAAACCCTCTAAACAACCAAAACCATCTGTAAACAATGAAAAATTCTACACGCATTATTGTTTTCCTGTTGCTTGCAATTGTTACGTCAGGCCTTTCTGCCGCTGCACGTCAACGCGCTCAGCTTCCCGCCGATAACAGTGCTTCGATTCCATTCCGGCATGTACTGACTCCGAGAACACTTGCTGTTCCATTTTACAGCCAGGATTTCAGCAGCGGCTTTCCGGCCACCTGGCAAGTTGTGGACAACTCCGGCAACGGACTCGACTGGAAATGGACTACAACCGGTGCATTTTCCCCGTCACCCGGTATTGATTCCCTTAGCGTGAACGGAACTTCAGCTGCGAACGGATACATGATTTTCGATAGTGATTCTGCAGGTGGTGTGGGTGGAGAAGATGCAGACCTGATCACAGAAACCATTGATTGTTCATCAAATATTTCCGTTCACCTGACATTCAGCCAGCTGCTGGTTCACTTTGCAGAAGCTGCAAGAGTATATGTCACAAATGACGGTGGTACGAACTGGACAGAAGTGTATGATGCAAGTGCCGGCCTGGCCCAGTATGCTTCAACTCCAAACCCCGATTTCGTAGATGTGGACATTACAGCTCTTGCTGCTGGTCAGGCCACAGTACAAATCAAATTCAACTTCCAGGGTAATTATGATTTCTGGTGGATGATTGACGATGTACAATTGTATGAACCTGCGTCCATTGACGGTGGAGTATCTGCAATCAATGGTCCCTTGTCAACCTGTACTTTACTTTCTTCTGCCGAAACGATTTCCGTGGAAATTAACAACTACGGTGGTGTTGAGATCACCAATTTTCAGGTCAGTTACGTTGTTGATAACGGAACCGCAGTAACGGAGACTGTCACGGATACGGTTGCTCCCGGATCATCACTTTCCTATTCCTTCACAACACCTGCAGACCTTTCAGTGGCAGGAACACATACAATTGTTTCTTATACAGAGATCTCCGGAGACACAATCCAGACAAATGATACCGCTTCTGCTTCACTCTATAATGGTTCTCATGTTGCAAATGCATCCACCAGCTATTCGATGGGTTTTGAGGACAACGAAGACCTGAGTACCTGGTCGGTGGAGGATGTAAACCTGGACGGCTATTTTTGGAGTCTGACGAATACCAATCCGCACACCGGATCCGTTTGTGCCCGCATGGCAACACCGAATTCAAGTGTTACCGCTGATGATTGGCTGTTTACAACCTGCCTTGAGTTGAACGATTCAACCAATTATGACCTTAGCTATTTCTACCGTACCTCCAGCACTTCAACACAGGCCAACCTGGAAGTAATGATGGGAACAGATCAGAATCCTGCAGGAATGACTCAGACACTGATACAGACTCACCCGATCACCAATTTATTTTATCTGACAAATATTGCCAGTTTTAACGTCAGTACAAATGGCGTTTACTATATCGGTTTCCATGTTACAAGTCTGGATTCAACAACGAATCTTCGTATTGACGACATCAACCTCAGCGGCTCATCAGGTGTTGGTATCCGCGAATTGACCACTGGAGATGTTGCGGTTTATCCGAATCCCGCTTCGGGCATTTTCCACATCAGGTCCTCGGTTAAATCCACTTCCTATACTGTTTCCGTGAGTAACACAATCGGACAATTAGTTTTTGAAGAGAAATTCAACAGTCTGAACAACCAGGTTTTGGATTTGAATAATCAACCTGCCGGACAGTACTTTGTTAAAGTAGTTTCTGATGCAGGTGTTAGCACACAGTCAATTTCGGTGGTTCGTTAAATCAATTAATAATTTTTTTGCAAAAAAAGGACACTTTAACAGGTGTCCTTTTTTTTGTACCCACCCACCTGAATTTTGAATAAAACGAGGTTTTTCCCAGCCAGTATAAGGCCGAAAATGACATAAATCAGGTTGGGGGATTTAATAAAAAAAGTACATTTGCCATTCTTAAAATATCTCTAACCAAAAAGCAACATGAAAAAATTTACGATTCTATGTGCGGTCGTATTCGCTTCATTTTCCGTATTCGCTACGGGAGGCAATACAATCGTGAACGCGCGAAGTGGAAAAGCGGCTGCGAACCACACCCCGACTTCTGCCCGTCAGGTTCAATTATCCAACACTTCTGTGCAACAGCACAGCCGTGTTGACTTTTACACAGAGGATTTCTCGTTGGGAATTCCTGTAGGCTGGACAAATATCGACAGCAATAACGTTGGTGTAGCATGGAAGTGGACCACAAGCGGCGCTTTCAACCCAAATGTAAACGGCGACGATAATTTCCTTTCTGACGTCGGTACATCAGCAGCCAACGGCTACATGATGTATGACAGTGATTCCGCGAATGCCTCCATTGGCGGAGAATGGGCAATCCTTACCTCCAATGCAATTGATTGCTCAACTCATCCGTCTGTTCGTCTGACGATGTATGAGTACTTCCTGAAATTCCAGGATGCGGCAGCAATCTTTCCAAACACTGGGCACGTTTATGTAAGTAACGACAGCATCAACTGGACATTGGTTCATGCCGCTGAAACCGGACTTGCGAACAATGCAGGTACTCCCAACCCGAGTTTTGTCAGTGCAAACATCACAAGTGTTGCAGGCGGTCAGAGTACAGTTTACCTGAAATTCGTATTTACCGGTGACTGGTCATGGTACTGGATGTTTGATGATGTTGCACTCGGAGAACTTCCTACTGTTGACGCTGCAATCGTTGACGATGGATTCATCGGAGAATGTCCGCTGCTTCCAATCAACCAGGCTGAAGCTTTCAAAATGGAAGGACGCGTGCTGAACAACGGAGGATCCGATATCAATAATGTGAGCATCAACTTTGACGTTTTTAAAGGCGACCTTTCAACAAACGTATTCACCGGTACTTCTTCCGTAGCACCTCTTATTGCTGCAGGTGATACTTCAGGAGTACTTTTCGCAAACTTCGTTCCGACAGATACTGGAGTGTATATCCTGCGTCAGGTAATTGCAGTAGCAGGTGATGGCAACGGAGCTAACGATACAGCTTATTCCTTTATTTATGTGAATGATTCAATTTATGGACGTGATTATACCGACTTTGACGCTTCCGGTTATCTTGGCGGTTTCGGTTTCACTGGCGGCCAGGGGACGCTCGGTCAGATTTATCATGTTTACCAGGGATCACAGTTCACTTCAGCTACCTGTTATCTTGACAGCCCTGTTGAAGGAGACTCTATTAGATTCTCTGTGTACACTGTTACTGCCGGCTTACCCTCTCTTCTTATCGGAGGCTCAGCAACGTATGTGATCACGGCTGTTGATGCTGCAGGTGGATTTATTACTCTCCCTTTCATTAATCCCATCAATGTATTGCCTGGTGATTACTTTGTCGGCATCCAGCAGATCAACACAAACAACGTAACCATTGGTGCAATTTCTGATCAATACACACCGGGCACAGCTTTCTTCGACGGAGGCTCAGGCTGGGTGGCAATTGAAGATGCAGGCTTCGCCTTCTCTTTCATTGTTCGCGTAAACAATCCTTCTTCAACTTTCGTAGGGGTTAAGGGTGTTGAAACTGTATCCAACATTTCAGTGTATCCGAACCCGACAAAAGGTTTTGTGTACATCATGAACAATGGTTCTGTTGAAAAAGATGTAACTGTAAATGTTTACAATTCTGTAGGCCAGGTGATGATGAGCCGTACTTTTGCTTCCTTCATGAATGAGAAACTTGATCTTCGCGGCCTCAGCGATGGCGTTTATACACTCCAGGTGCACAGCGCATCCGGTGTAATTAACAAATCCATCGTCGTTTCAGCGAAATAATCGCAGTACTTCTTCCTGCTTTCAGGAAATAAAAAAACCTCACCTTTGGGTGAGGTTTTTTTATTTTAGAACCATTGGTTTTTGGGTTGCGGATCAGAGTCATGAAGATGCAGAACACCAGTCTTCACAGGCACAATTTTGCATCATCTCAACACCCTTCTCCCGTGTATTTTACTCCTGGTGCATCACTGCAGATTCACAATTCTTCACTCTGTACTCCTCAAATCTTTTTCACGTGCTTCGCCAATTTACTTGCAAAGATAAATTCATTCAACTCTTTGTTGTCAGTCCGAAGGATATCCTCTACAGTGCCTTCCCACCACTTTTCACCTTTGTGTAAATACAGTATTTTATCCCCGATTTCCAACACGGAATTCATATCGTGCGTATTCACAATCGTTGTGATATTGAATTCTTCCGTGATTTCTTTGATGAGATTATCGATCACAATGGAAGTCCTTGGATCCAGTCCGGAATTTGGTTCATCGCAGAAAAGGTAACTGGGATTCGGGGCAATGGCCCGGGCAATGGCCACACGTTTTTTCATTCCTCCGCTCAGTTCAGAAGGCGAAAGTTTATTGACGTTAACAAGATTTACACGGTGAAGGCAAAAATTGACACGGTCCAGTTTTTCTTCAGTGCTCATCGTTGTAAACATGTTGAGCGGGAACAGGATGTTCTTTTCCACACTGAGTGAATCAAAGAGAGCACCTCCCTGGAAGACCATACCGATTTCCTGACGAAAAGGTTTACGTTCTTTTTTATCCAGTCCGGAGAATATTTTTCCGTCATACCACAATTCACCGGAATCCAACTCTACCAGTCCGACCATGCACTTCATCATTACAGTTTTCCCGCTGCCGCTACCCCCGATAACCAGATTGATATGGCCTTTTTCAAAGGTGGTGGTGACATTATTCAGAAT
>DAORHY010000045.1:0-15885 GCA_035438225.1 Bacteroidia bacterium | reverse complement strand
GGAGGATTCGGAAGTTGTTGCCATGAATCTGTCTGATAATTGTAATTGAAAAACTCCCCGCCTAAAACAAAATAGGCCATTCCATTCAGTTCAAAGCAAGACCTTCTTGAATCCCACGTAGCGCCGGTTGTATTTGGAAAATTGGCCTTTTGAATCCATGTATCAGAATTCACATCATACATATAAAGATCATACGCATTCGCGTTTGTACCTGCTTCTTGCCCAAGTCCTGCAAAGCCGTTTCCTCCGCCAGAAAAAGCAGCCGGTACTCTTCTGTAAAAAGGGAAATTTGCCTTTTGCGACCATGAATTTAAAACCGGATCATATTCATACAAAGTATTGTTATTAGCATTTGAATATGGATAGGCACCACCAATAACATAACCCTTTCCATTTACCTGAAACATACCTGCGTCATGAACAGTATTCACCGGCAAGGGCGCAACCACGACCCATGTATTTGATGAAGGAACATATTTGTACCAGTCTGCAAAACTGAATCCTCCGCTCCAACCGGAACCGACATATCCTGCTCCGTTGAGCACAAAGGCCTCAGCTGCTTGCATCCCAATCGGGTAGTTTGCAATTTGGGTCCAGGAATCAACAGCCGCATCATATTGCCACATGTCCGCGGTTTCAGCGGAACCACCGGTATGGTTACCACAACCATAATAACCTAAATTACCAATCGCAAAGCTGATGGCCCGGCCACGGGCGGCGCCTGAAAAATTGCCTTTTTGAATCCACAGCCCCTGTGCATCCACTTGAAGTTGAATAATAATGATAAATAAATTTAACAGATAAGTAATTCTCGTTTTCATGGTGTTTGGGTTAGAAGAGTGAACGATTGATAAAGTTGATATGCTTAGCTCAATACGCTTCCTGATGAAATGCATATTGAGTGTCGGGGTAATTCCGGATTTGTCATAATTCCAGCTTGGTTGCTGTTGTTTTCTACTCTTAATAATCAAAAAACTTGAAAAGTAACCGTGCACGAATAATTTTCTGAATCATCTTAGCTTATGTTATATTTGTAAAGCTGAATCAGAACAATTGAACATTCTTAACGAAATAAAAAACGGCAATTTTCAACCTTTGTATGACATCTACCGGAAATACCGGAATGAATTCATACAGTGGGCCGTTCACAATTATTCTTGCACCGAACCCGAAGCGAGGGATATTTTTCAGGAAACAATTATCAGATTTTATCAAAATTCCACTTCTGGTAAATTATCAGTACTGACGAGTGACTTGAAAACCTATTTATGGGCAATTGGGAAATATCAACTCCTTAACTTAATAAAGTACAAGAACAGAACGGTTACTTTCTCCAGTCCTGAATTGATTAACCAAATAGAAAGGACCGATCCGACTGTTGAGGAAACTGAGCAGGAATTAAAAAACAAAGAGCTTGTCAACCGTTGCCTGGGATTGCTTGACGATAAAAGCAGAAGGATTATTGAATTGTATTACCTGGAAGGAAAAGACATGGCTTCCATTGCCGTGGAACTCGGTTATAAAAACGCTGACGTCGCAAAAAAGAAAAAGTACGAAGTGATGAAAAAGCTCATTGCGCTGTCCCACCAGAATTTCAATCTGAACATACTTGCACTCCTATTGATTTCGTAAGGTGAAAGAAAATACCGATAATATTGAACTGATTGAGGCCTATGTGGAAGGCCGGCTTTCGCCGGATGAAATTCTGCGGGTAAAACAATTGCTGCAGAACGACCCGGAATTCCGGGAAGAGTACGACCTGTACTGTGCAATCGTAAAGGGAATTAAAATAAACCGTGATAAATTCATCATCCGGGACAAGCTTCAGCAGCTGGATAAGGAATTGGATTCCGGTAAATCTTCGGGAATTTTCCCTATGACCAAACAGTATTTGTTCGCGAATCGATACGCGATTGCTGCCGGCCTCGTACTTGTGCTCCTCGCCTCTTCATTGACTGCCTATTATGCATATTTTAGTCCACGGGCTGTTTTTACGGAAAATTATATCCAGGATCCCGGGTTGCCTGTACTCATGGGAAGCGATGAAAACCTCAAAGTGGGCCAAGCCATGAATTTTTACAAAACCGGGGATTTACAATCCTCATTTCGACTGCTGAATCAACTTTATGTGGAAAATCCCGGTAATGACACACTTCAATATTACAACGGAGTATTGTTACTTTCCCTGGACAAGCCTGCGGATGCAATTCGATATTTTCAGGCTTGTTTATCGAATGCCTCTTCGAATTTTCATGCCGATGCAGAATACCGGCTCGCAACAGCCTATTTTCTAGATGGCCAGAAGGCATTGGCAAAAAACATCTTCACTGCGATTGCCGGATCCAATGCGAATCCCTACCGTGACAGTGCCGTTCAATTCCTGAAGAATCTGTAATACCGTTCTTCATTGATTTTTTCGACTTCCTCCTGCAATGTCGGCTGGGTGCCTTTGCGGATTACTAATCCGACCTGACCAATTTCTAAGAATAGCGATAGCCATAAATATCAACCAGTTAAGCCCTAGAGGGTTCTCCAGACAGGCGAGATAACAGCCCCTCCTTAGATTTTGGGAATACAATTAGCCCTTTTTATAACAAGCTACTCAGGGTGATTTCGACCACAGAGGATAGACTTAATAATTATTTTTTCCGACCGGTTACTTTGAGGGTTGAGACTTTTATAAATAGTAAATAATACGATTCACTTAAATTTTCTGTTAATAATCATTTATAACAATCCAATTTACTGGCTTTATGTACAAATCTCAACTAACCCTTATGTTGGCATGCATTTTACTGCTCGTGACGTCATGTAAGAAGGATGAACCGACTCCTGAAAAGCCACTATACACGGTTGAATTTGATGTAGCCTTTCAGGATCCTAATCAAACGAGCATTTACTCCGTGGTTATTTTTACCAATCGTTCCACCGGCGCCGACCATTATAATTGGGATTTTGGAGATGGCTCATCTTCAACAAGTGAGAATCCACAGCACTCCTACACAACTGCTGGAACAAAGCAAATCAAGCTAACCGCCTATTTCCCTGATGGGAATTCTCTTTCAAAAACCAAGTCCATTACTATCGATCCTGCTCCTGCAATTAGTGCCAATTTTTCAGCGAGCACTAACATTTGCAATGTCCAGGAAACTATTTCATTTACAAACCTCTCGCAGGGAGCCATAAATTATCAATGGAATTTTGGTGATGGGCAATCAAGTATAGCCGCAAATCCAACCCATGCTTACTCTTCTATTGGTACCTATACTGTAACTCTCACTGCATATGGTCCACTTGGACAAGTGGATTTAAAAACTAGTTCCATTCTGGTTTCAAATACACCATTTGCATCACTTTCCGAGATCACTATCGGACAATTGATATCTCAATTTTCGGGAACCACGATTCAGTTGGGACACGGAAATAAAATATCAGGCACAGTCATTAGCGATTATTACAATTCCAACATGGCCTCCTCAAAAAATATGGTAGTCTGGAATGGAACAGAAGGAATTTTAGCAAGATGTCAAAGTCCGCATTCATTCGCACTTGGATCAAAAGTCGTCATTAATCTAAGTACTGCTTTTCTAAAGAACTATTTCAGCACCCTTGAATTGGATAGCGTTCCTCTTTCAAATATAGTACAGGATGGCACGGGAGTGAATTTTCCTCCCAGAACAACAACTGTGTCTCAGGTTACCCAAAACCTGACAGCCTGGACATCAACTTTGATTAAAATAAACAACGTAACAATATCCGGAGCTGCTTCCACCTACGGAGGAAGTCTGACAATATCAGATGCGACCGGTTCAATGATCTTATTTACCCGCTCCTGGGCTTCGTTTGCCGGCGCTAGTTATCCCACAACCTCTGTGTCAATCACAGGCATACTAAACAACTACAATGGTATTGCAGAACTATTTCTAAGAAACACAACCGATGTTCAATAATCTTCTAAACAAACCTATATGAAAAAGATCATTTCTATATTCACTTTTGCAATGGTAATGACCTCATGCACTCAAATGAGGTCGATAGAAACAAACCTCGAAAGTCAGGGTTATGGAAAAGCCTGCGAACATCCTGATTACATTGCAACGGTGGCCCGTGATGCCGATCAAAAAGGAGGTGTTCTAAATTCCGTGAGTTTAAGAATGGCTGTATTGCTACGTGAAGCTCAGGCCAAATACGGCAATGACGTTACGATTGAAAACGTTCGCTGGGACCTCCAGAATGGCAAACGTAGATCAGTCGTTTATGACGTGGTAAAATGCAAATAAGATGAACCGATTTCTCTTAATATCAGCATTTTTACTTAACATATCATTTGCTACCCTTGGTCAGATTCGGGTAGGGCCTAGTATTGGCTTGAATTTTACGACACTATCTGAGACAAGCGGTAGTTCAGCAAATAAGTCGGCCATCACCATGAATTCAATTATGCAGGGCACAATCGGCTGCCTGGTGGATAGATTTCTTTCAGACCGATTCGGGATTCAAACCGGCATACACCTCACTTGGAAGGGCGCTGATTTTACCTTGTCCGAACCATATTATGGAAATCGTACGAATTATGCTCCACGACTTAACTATATCGAACTTCCGCTGAGCGTATATTTAAAAGTACTCAATCAAAATACGAAAGTTTCAATTTGTGCCGGGCCATCATTCAGCTATTTACTAGCCAGTAATTGGACAACGAATCGGTCAGGATATATTTATTACAGCACAGAAAAGAAAGGAGACCTGGGAATCAAACTCGGGCTTCAGGCTGAATTAATATCCGGCCTGGGATTAAAGTTGGATTACACTATCGGATTTACAGAAGTGTACAACTTCGAATATTTTACAATTTCCGGTAACTATTTGAATTACGCCAATTATTCATATTCATTTAAAAACAGAGCAATGACTGTTTCAATTTATTACCTTTTTGGCGGGGGTTTGATTTGAGACTAATTTTTTTGATTCAATTAAAATATGCCAATTATTACACACACGCAAAAAGTATAACATATAAAACATAATATATTTCCAGTTAATTCTGTAAGCTCCCGGAAATTCGGCCATTTAAAAATAGAGAAAATAATTTAAAATCTCTAAATTTAACGGCCTATGAAGAAGTCAAAATTTACCGAAACACAGATTGTTACTATACTGAAACAGTATGAACAAGTGAAGAAAGTAAGCGAGATCGTACGAGAGCACGGAATAGCCATAGATGTTCGAAAAATAGTAATTCAATTAAAAAGTTTGAGATAGAAGCGGTAGTACTTGGATTGGGTACTGCCGCTTCTTTTCTATTCAATTCAATTTTTGTCAATCTATTTATTAAATTTGTTTTTCAACAACAATCATCTATGAAAAAGCATTTCTATCTTGTTTCTACTCACAATGTTCTAATTTTAATCTGTTTACTTTCTCTATCCGCCAGCCTGTGTGCCCAAACGTGGCGGGAGCTCAACGGACTTGGCCGTCCCCAACCAGCCAGCCAGATTTATATCCCATACACTTCAGGGGTGAGCGTTTCCAGCGGAAACACAAGTTATCTTGGCTTGGGCTTCAGGCAAGATGAATTATCAATTCTTGACGACATTTATTATAATTCTTTCCATGCATACAATGCGGCAACTGACTTATGGTCTCGTATTGCTGACTTTCCAATTTCAAGAGCAAATGCAATTGGATTCACGCTGAATGGCAATTTATTCGTTGGCCTTGGAAATGATCTTTCTAATACCTACAATGATCTATGGTCCTATGATTCACTAAGTAACAGTTGGAGCCAAGCGGCCAATTTTCCAGGCGGACCACGAAGAGCTTCATCTGCTTTTTCTATTTCGGGGATGGGTTACCTCATTGGCGGCTTGGATCAAACTGCGAATCCCCTCACTGAATGCTGGCAATATGACCCTATCTCCAATATCTGGACACAAAAAAATAATTTTCCAGGCGGCGGTCGTTTTAGTGCAGTTGCCTTCTCAATTGGAAGCAATGGGTATTTTGGTTTAGGGAATGGTTCTTTAGGTGTATTGACTGATTTTTGGGAATACAATAGTCTCTCTGATTTATGGACACCAAAATCCTCCTTTCCACAGAACTGGGATTATCCTATAATCTCATTCCCTATTGGAGCAAATGGGTACGTACATGACAAATATTCATTCTGGGAATTCGACCCTGCTGCGAACTTGTGGAATCAAAAATCTAATGTTCAGGACACATTATCAGATTTTGCAACTGGGTTTTCTGGTATTAATCAAGGCTTTTTGTTGTATGTCTCCTCTAATCGTTTCGGAGGTTTTCTACCGAATAAAATCGTTTTTCAACAATATGATCCTGTGAGCGATTCCTAGTCAATAAAATTTGACACCAGAGAGTCTGCCGGACTTAGCGGAAAGGGAGTCGAACTAGATGGGAAGGCTTATGTTGGTGGAAAAATCTACAATCCCAATAATCAAACCTGGCAGGATGACACCTCTCAAACTAACTGGATTTTTTCAATCGGTTCCAGCGGTTATGGCTGGCATGGTGGGATGTTTCAGGAGTTCAACACACAGACAGGGATTTGGACACCCAAATCGAATTTTCCTCAGGATCGAATATTTTTGTTTAATATCGGCACGAGTGCTTTTTTTATGAATTATTATGGACTCGGAATGGATACAGTATGGGAATATAATTCACTCACAGATACCTGGTCTTCACGAAATGTTGCGCCGTTTGATTTTTATGGCACTGCCACCTTTTCTATAGGCAACAAGGGTTATCTAGGTACAGGATGGGACGATAATATCTCATGGTCCACGAATGCATTTTATGAGTACGATCCGGTGACTGACATCTGGACTCCCAAAGCAAGTGTTCCAGGGCAATCAAGAGAGAATGCGGTTGGAATATCTTCTTTGTCCAGAGGATATATTGGAATGGGGGATATTGCAGTGACCAATGTTGTTGCCGCTTTAGGAGATTTTTATGAGTACAATCCATTACTTGACCAATGGGATACGTTGCCGGAACTTCAGGGTCGATTAGACGGAATGTGTTTTAGTCTTCGAGATACAATTTATATTGGAGGCGCAAATATTCCGGACGGTCATTTCCCACTTGCTTTGTCAGATTTTTATTATTTGGATATAAATCCTGTTGTTCAGAGTATATCACCTCTTAACCAGGCTTCACTTGGATTTTCAATCTTTCCGATCCCTGCAAGGGATAAAATATACATTTCGGTTGAACACGGTTTTGACATATACCCAAGTGTTGAGATTTTTGATCTTGCTGGACGAGATATTGGTAAATTTAATATTCAGAGTATCCAGGGCAACATGGGGGAAATTCGGATCGGCTGTTTTTCGCCTGGAATTTATTTCCTAGGATTGATGGAGCGCGACAAGTGTCAGGTAGTAAAATTCGTTGTCAACGAATAAGGAAGAAGGTCTCGAAATGTTGATGGGATGTATGAAATAGTATACCTATGTATGTATTCACTATTATAACAATCGAAAAGAAAAACGGCAGGTATCTAACCACAAAAGTGAATTCCGTATTCGCTGTTCTTTCAGCTAATACTAAGATTTTGGCTACATCTGAAAACGAACAAGGAGGTGATAACACCTCCCTGTCCTGCTTAGTAGCGAAAGGGGGAGTCGAACCCCCGACCTCAGGGTTATGAATCCTGCGCTCTAACCATCTGAGCTACCTCGCCAAAAAGGGCTGCAAATATCAGCATTCCTTTCTTTTTCGCAAAGAAAATTTTAGGATCTGCCTTCTTCGCTTAGAATTTTTGTGCTGTGTTTCAGTGTCCTGAGAACCAAAGTCATGACTACTGAAAAAATGAATACATAAATAAATTTTTTACCAATGGCTAATGTTTGATACCGAAACCAACCCATGAGTACTTCCACATAAACGAAACCCGTGACGGTGGCGAGAACGCCGGAATATTCCCTTCGCAGCACACTTTTGAGTGAGAATGGAATTTCACTTTTTCTGAATGTGCTCCATTGTGGTAAAAATGCCGGAACATTCAATGACCAGTCAAGGTAAGGCTTCCCGAATTTTCGTTCGAGAAAACGCTCTTCTGCAAACATGATGCGCTCATAATAAAGCCAGTAGAGCAAACTCACAATGACTACGAAATAGATATTGTGTGTGAACAGTACGATACCAATCCACATCAGGTAGTTTCCAAGATACAAAGGATGCCGGACGGCAGAATAAATTCCACTGGTGTTGAGCGACTCTGCCACCTGGCTTTCTGTATTTCTTCCGGAGGTTCCGCGCGGTGTTGTTCCGATGGTGTAGGCTCTGACGAGAAATCCGGCCAGGCTGAGGAGTACCGATGTGTAATTGATGAAATGGTTGAATGCAGGACTGAATGCATTGTAATTCGTAAAGTATACAGCAGGAATAGCCAATAAGAAAAGGAACACGGGAATTTGCCCTCTGCGCTTGAACAGCCAGTTTCCGGAGCTCTCAAAAGAATGTAGGAGTGCCATGATGAATTTCGGCGAAGGTAGCTGAAAGATTGAAAAATACCGAGTATTTTCAAATATTTTGGGCTTTGATTATGGAAATATTGACTATCTTGGGCGACTTAGTAAAAACAACCTTTTAATTCAAACTAATTTTAGAATGACAATTGTGAAGCCGGATACCAAAACGAATAAAAAACAAAAGTATACTCTTGAATTCGAGATTAAATCCTCTCCCAAGATTTTGTATAATTACCTCAGTACTGCCAGTGGTTTGGAAGAATGGTTTGCCGATAAGGTAAATATCCGTGAAGGAGATTTCATTTTCCATTGGGAAGGAAGCGAACAGCGTGCACGGATTATCAATAAAAAGGAAAATTCAGTGGTACGCTATAAGTGGCAGACGGACGACAAAAAAGACGATACTTATTTTCAATTTGAAATTGTTCAGGACGAAATAACTTCTGATGTGGCATTGATCGTCACGGATTTTGCTTCGGATGATGAAAAGGAAGAAAATGTATTGTTGTGGAACAGCCAGATTCACAATCTGATGCACCACATCGGATCCTGATCAGGTAATCAGCCTCTTCAAGTGCAGCCAGGTTTCTGTTCCGAATTCTGTAACCTCAGAATACCGGGATAGATCCAGTCGCCTGCTGATTTTCAAAAAAGGTTTTTCTTTCAGATTTGCAGGGTCATTCATGCTTAGCCACTCATCGAGCGGTTGGTAATTGTCATTGCCATAATGATATTCCCAGGGAGAATCTTTGTGCACACAAATAAAAAATCCTTTTCCTTTCAGAAATACTATATTCTTCAGGATATCAGTTTTATAAATTTCCCATGCTTTCCCCTGCAAATGAATTGTGAAACTGAAACCCTTCCCCCACCAGAACATGGATCTGAATGAAAAGACAGACTCCTTGCTGAACAGCCTCGGATAATCCAGAATTGTGTAAGGTAGCAAGCGGTAATTTTCTCCCCTGAATATTTTACCTCTTTTTTCGTTTAATCCTTCAAGCCCGATGGGATTCCGGAGCTCTGTGGATTCGAGTGAATGGCACAAATCCGCAAACAGGTTGAGGATACCGTTAGTTGCACGGTGTTTCACGAAGAAAAACTCACTGTTTTGGAGCACTTCCAGTTCCTCTCTGGTAAATTTCAATTTGTTAACTTGCACACGTTTCGGTTTTAAGGGTAAAGATAACGTGAAGAAATTAACACTGCTCCTGCTTCGTTCATTTGCCGGGCCCCTGGTACTGACTTTTCTGATAGCACTGTTTGTGCTTCTCATGCAGTTTCTTTGGAAATACATCGATGACCTGGTTGGAAAGGGTCTGGATTGGTACATCGTTGTAAAGCTCATGGTGTATGTATCCGTAACCCTTGTTCCCCTTGCGCTACCGCTTGCCATCCTGCTCTCCTCCAGCATGACTTTCGGTAACCTTGCCGAGCATTTTGAACTTACCGCCTGCAAAGCAGCCGGAATTTCCCTGCAGCGGGTAATGCGGCCATTGGTGATTACAGCCATTTTGATATGTTGCTCGGCATTCTTCTTTTCAAATTATGTATTGCCGGTTGCGAACCTGAAGATGAATGCACTTTTGTACGATGTGCGCCAGCAAAAACCGGCCTTGCTGATTAAGGAGGGCATTTTTTACAATGGCATTGATGGTTATTCCATCCGGGTTGCACGGAAGGACGATGACGGACAAACCCTGAGAAACATCATGATCTATGATCATAGTGAAAACCGCGGCAATCTAAAAATGATCATTGCCGAACGCGGAAAGATGGCGATGTCTGAAGATGAACGCTTCCTGATCCTTACCTTATACAAAGGCAGCAGTTACGAGGAACAGGAAAGTGAAAGAGGGCGTGCTGCACACCCGCTCATGCGCACGGAATATGAAGAAGAGCGGATCCGTTTTGACCTGAGTTCATTCAAGCTGACACGCACAAATGAGCAGTTATTCAAAGACAATTACCAGATGCTGAACCTCGATCAGTTATCAACAGCGGCTGACAGCCTTGACAAAAAGATCAAACTTCGAAAGAAAGAATTATTTGAACGACTGACTGCTTCATTGATGATTGATACCAACCTCAGCGCCTACAGCTTGCCCGTCAAACAGGATTTTAAAGAGCCGGAATTACTGATAAACTTTGCGGAATCAAGGCGGAGCATGATTAGTTCAACGGCTTTGTACAATGCCCGCAATGTAAAAAGTATGACAGATGATGCTCTGCAGGATATCGATATCAAATCCCGTAACCTGGCAAAGCACAATATTGAATGGAATCGCAAATTCACATTGTCATTTGCCTGCCTGATCCTGTTTTTCATCGGAGCACCCTTGGGTGCAATTATCCGGAAAGGCGGACTGGGACTGCCGGTTGTTGTTTCCATTTTATTCTTTGTGACTTACCATGTAATTTCTATTTCAGGAGAAAAATTTGCGCGCGAAGGTGTCATTCCTCCCTACAAGGGAATGTGGATATCTTCGATTATTCTCCTGCCGGTTGGAATCTTCCTGACTTACAAAGCAACGACCGATTCCGCATTGTTTGACAGGGATGTATATACCCGGTTTTTTAAACGACTCATTCGGAGAAAAACCTGAATTTACTCCCTCTTTATTTCTCTTGTGAAAATCCTTCAGATCTGTCATCGTGTCCCCTATCCTCCAACTGACGGAGGGAACATTGCCATGTTAAACATGGCAAAATCGCTGTGTGCTGCCGGAGCAGTTGTCCACCAATTCGCACTGAACACGCAGAAGCATCATGTCGATACCACAACCTTACCGGAATTATTTCACGGGTTGCTTCACTTCAGCTGTGCTGATATTGATACCCGGATCAAACCGGGAGCTGCCATCAGGAACCTTTTCACAAAGGATTCTTATAATGTAAGCAGATTTTACAGCGAAGACGCGCAATCTGCATTGATTGAAATTCTGAAAAAGGAAGACTTCGATGTTGTGCAGCTGGAAACGCT
The DNA here is from genome assembly GCA_035438225.1 of Bacteroidia bacterium. Lineage (GTDB taxonomy): Bacteria > Bacteroidota > Bacteroidia > AKYH767-A > 2013-40CM-41-45 > JADKJP01. The sequence goes on along the minus strand of DAORHY010000045.1, from coordinate 4,404 downwards.
CTTTACAGCTCCCTATATACCAGCTATCCGGAATTACAGCAAGGCAAAAATCAGCCTCCGGGCTCACAATGCGGAACATATCATCTGGGAACGACTCGCCAAATACGAAAAAAATATTTTGCGAAAAAAATATCTTGAGTTTTTGTCCCGCAGATTAAAGAACTATGAACTGTCCGTGCTCGGACAAATTGATTTTCTCGTTCCAATCACACCCGTAGACGAAGCAATTTTTCAAGAGCTGGGTTACCGGAATCCTATACTCAGTCTGCCACTCGGTGTGGACCTTTCGGACTATCCGTATAACTTCCAGTCAATGCCTTCTCTTGTTCCGTTTCACCTTGGCTCCATGGATTGGTTGCCCAATGTTGAAGGTGTGGAATGGTTCCTGAAAAGCTGCTGGCCATTGATCCACAAGACTTTTCCGGATCTTAACTTGCATCTCGCCGGCAGGAGTTTTCCGGAACATATTCTCCAGGCAAATCATCCCGGAGTTATTTGTCAGGGTAGAATTGAAAACGCGAATGCCTACATGGCAGACAAGCAGATAATGATCGTTCCTTTGCTTTCCGGCAGCGGAATGCGCGTTAAAATTATTCAGGGCCTGGCTTTGGGAAAAACGATTATTTCAACACGTATCGGTGCAGAAGGAATTCATGTACAATCCGGGAAAAACATTTTGCTTGCAGATACTCCGGAAGAGTTTTTAACAGCAATGAAATACTGCCTCGAACTGCCGCATAAATGCATGGATATCGGCCGCTCGGCCAGAGCGTTAGCCGAAGAAGAATATTCGAACCTTACGATTGGAAAGAAACTGCTTGCTTTTTATAGCACGACATAAAATTCATGACTTTATTCTTCAGTCATTGTCAATTTTTATGGTGTGGCCCATCTTATCCCGTTTTGTGATAAGGTAAAGTTTATTGTGCACGTTTGATTTAATTTCAATTGCCACAACTTCTTTTATTTCCAGCCCGTATCCAATGAGTCCTGCCCGCTTTTTCGGATTGTTTGTCATCAGACGCATTTTGGATACGTTAAGATCGCGGAGAATCTGCGCACCTACTCCATAGTCCCGTTCATCGCTGTCGAATCCGAGTTCCAGATTTGCTTCAACTGTATCTCTTCCCTGTTCCTGAAGCTTGTAGGCTTTGAGTTTATTCAGCAGTCCGATCCCGCGCCCTTCCTGGTTCATGTATACAATCACGCCTTTTCCTTCTTTCTCGATCATTTCCATTGCCTTGTGCAACTGCGGGCCACAATCGCACCGGCAGGATCCGAAAATATCCCCTGTCAGGCAGGAAGAATGTACACGCACAAGCACCGGTTCATTTTTGTTCCAGGTGCCTTTCACAAGCGCAAGATGTTCCTGTCCGTTGCTCACCTGTCTGTAAGCTATCAGGTTAAAATCTCCGAACGCCGTCGGTAATTTTACTTCCACTTGTTTCTCAATGAGGCTTTCGGTTTTTAACCGGTAGGCAATCAGATCTTCAATGGAAATAATTTTTAATCCGAATTTTTCAGCAATCAACATGAGGTCCGGCAGGCGGGCCATGGAGCCATCCGCATTCATAATCTCGACCAATGCCCCTCCCGGCTGCATACCTGCGAGTTTGCTAAGGTCGATGGTAGCCTCCGTATGTCCTGCACGCCTGAGTACACCACCTTCTTTGGCACGCAAAGGAAAGATATGTCCCGGCCGTGCGAGGTCCTCCGGCCGTGTACCGGGGTTAACCAGAGCCTGGACTGTTTTCGATCTGTCGCTGGCGGAAATTCCGGTAGTTGTTCCGTGGCCAAGCAAATCGACCGAAACAGTAAACTGTGTTTCATGGGAAGATGTATTCTGCTTTACCATAAGATGCAGATCCAGTTCTTCGCATCGATTCTCTGTGAGAGCAACACAGATTAGTCCTTTGCCATGGGTGGCCATGAAATTGATAACTTCCGGGGTGACGTTCTCCGCTGCAGTGATAAAGTCTCCTTCATTTTCCCTGTTGGCATCGTCCACAACGATAATTACTTTCCCTGTTTTGAGGTCTTCGATGGCTTCTTCAATCGTATTCAGTTCAAACATATCGGTTAAATTGACTTCAGAATTGACAGCAAATTTAACAAAGTTTAGGGGAATGAGTCTACACAGCAGGTTTTGCTGCAATGCAGGGTATAATTTATTTGAAAAATATTTTCATAAAGGTAAAAAATCCCAATTCTAACCTGAAATAACCGTTTTGTTGTATTGAATCCTACAGTTTACGAGTTTTCTTACACTTGTAAGAAAGCGCCGTGACGTTTCACCCGGCCAATGATTTCGTGCTGTATCATTGTTTCATAAACCTCCCTAAACAAGCGTATGGTTTAACTCCCAACCCCGTAAGGTTGACTTCAAACGCCGCTCAAGCCCCGTAAGGCTTCGCGGCGTTTGTTCATTTCACTACTTCCTTCTTTTTTAGACAAAGACAGTTTGGGTTTGATTCGATTGCCTGGTACAATAAAAAATACATTTTCTTAATTTCTTTTTGTTGACCGTTGTTACATCGAATTTATTTTTCAATCCTTTTTTGTGGAAATCAATTTTCAATTTCCTGAAAACCAAATCACTCAATTCGAGTGTAAGGAAGTTGAAAAAAATGAATACATGACATCATTCAATGCGCGTATCATTGTTCAGTAAACACAAATAAAAAAAACCTCTAAACTGTACACGAATGGTTAAACACTGATGAACAACCCGAAGGGTTGAAATCAACAGAATCCGCGCCCCGTAAGGCGCGGTTTTGTTTTTTATTCAGGGTGTGCATTTGGAAAGAACTTTCCTCCGATTTAATTCTGTGTTTTCTCAGGGGTCATGGTTTGCGGATTACGCATGAGGTGTAAACGGATCAGCAGGTCTTTAATAGAATTGAATTCCTGCCTGAAGAATACTCCAAATCCCTGCGTATACGGCGATGTGTAATTGATGACGTTTTCATTGTTCGACCGGTTGAATCCTTTGAGGCGCAAGCGCCCGTCTTCACTGACTTTATATTCAGCATTAAAATCCCCCACGACGTTACTGTTGTTCTGTGCGGGCGTATTGCTGCTGTAACCGATATTCCCTTCTACAGTCAGCCTGTCGTTGAAGAGTGATTTTGAAAACATCACCTTAATTTCTTCTTTACTATACGTATCCTTTGCCCGGTAATTAAAACCGATATTCACATCCTTGCTGACCTGCGACAACCAATTGCTCACCTGGTTACTGAGCAGTTCACTGGCGCTTGCGCCGGCACCGGAGCCTGCGTCCAGTCCTGCGGATGTTACACCGGTTCCGCTGGGGGAAATAAACTGATTGAGAACCAACAAACCAAACATTTGTTTATTGATTTCCTGTTCAGAGTTAAGGATGCTCCGGATGTAGGTTTGCTCTGTTGCATCCACTCCCCTTACATTAATGTCATAATTAATGGTTGGGTTCATGAGTTTATTGGTGAGCAACAGCCGAAGGTCGACAGGAATTCTTCTTTTGTAGGTACTGTCGGGAATGATTTTATACAACGAAGAAGTATTCACCACATAGACTGCGGATAAATCCACAGTGGCATCGTAGGGACTGCCAGCCCAGGTAATTCTGCTTCCTCTGTCCACAATAAACTTTTTATTGATCAGGTTTTGAAGTGTGAAGAGGTAATCGCCTTTTTCAATTGAATAGGTGCCATACATATTAAAGTCACCGGCTGTATTAATATCCATCCGGATGCTTCCGGTTCCTGTTCCTGAAATTACGTCGCCGATTTTTTCATCAAAAATGATATTGATCATCGCATTCGGATTCATGTCCAGGTTCATGTTCAGCTTCACGCCGGATAAATTTACAAGTCGTTTCACTTCGGGTTCTGCTTCATCAGATTTTACGGATTTGTCAAGAAAAGTAATGAAGTCGCTTTGGCTGACATCGTCCCTGTTGTTCAAAGGGATGTTCAGGATTGTACCTTTTTCAGGACTGAGGTTAATCACCATGTTCATACTCTGTATCGATCCGAAAAAATGTGCGTAACCGGAAACAAAAGCGGTCCCATAATACAGTGAATTTTGCGCAGCATTGGTGTTGAGCATTTGTAATTTTGAGGGTAAAACTTCAACATCGAACAGAAATCGTGTAAAATAATTGTGGGTTATTTTTCCTTTGGCTACAGCTTCATTGTTGTAGCGGTCAATGATTTTTATTCCATCCAGATTAAATTCATTTTTCTTCACCAAAACCCTGCTGGTAAAACTATACCGGGTATTCAGGTAATCTACGACACAGGAAGCCCGGGAAAAATCAACGGTCCCTTCGAAAACTGGTTTTGAAAAAGTACCGGTTAAAGTCAGGTCTGTCGTTACTTTTCCATTCAGTTCGGACATTACACCGCTCACGTAACGCTC
>DAORHY010000044.1:0-15938 GCA_035438225.1 Bacteroidia bacterium | reverse complement strand
ACCTCCAGATGCAACTCATTCAACTGAAAAAATCTTTCGACGCGGTAAAATCTCCTTCCGACCTCAACAAAGCTACCATGGCCGGATTATCCACTGCTGTTTCAAAAGTCAGAGCTGAAATGATTCAATAATCCCTCCGTACCGGAAAGAAATTGGAATTCCCATTCAAAAAAACCATGAGCCTCTCGTTCATGGTTTTTTTTATCACTTATTAAAAGTTTATTTTTACTTTCATCGCTGAAGATTTGAACGCGGACTCAGGCAGGCTATTCAACTTGTGGTTCGTATTTCCTTATTTAAAATTTATACCATCCTGATCCTCTTATGTCGGAACGAATACTACGGGCTTTGATGCAACTTTTTGCGATCGGTGCAAGCCTGGAAAGGCTGACACAGCAAAGCCGTTCGGTGGTGGAGTCTTTTCTCCGGCAACAAATCAGTTTGCAGCGGGTGCCGGAGTACCTCAGCTTATTTGACGAACAGCTCCGCTTACTCGAAGGCGTTGCAGATCCAACCAAAGTCCGGAAAAAACTTGCCGTGAGTTCAGTAAAAGCCCTCAGAATCTGTACGGAGATTAATAAAGAATTAAATACCCGTCAGAAATATGTGGTTTTTATACGGCTTGCAGAATTTATTTACAGTTCGCCTGAGCAAATCACGGAACCTGAACGCGAATTTCTGGAGACTGTTGCCACAGTATTTACGATTGAACCGGATGATCACGCCTATTGTATGGCCATCACAGAGCCGGTGCCTTCCATAAACAAACTGGATGCGCATCAGGTATTGCTGGTTCAACACCACAAAAATCAGGATACACGCCATTGTCTTCAGCTGCACCACCACGATCTCGACGGGTCCATCTGGTTCTTGCATTTGCGCCGGGCCGGAATATTTATTCTGCGTTATTCCGGAAAAGAGGCACTGACCGTCAATGGACAACCCGTGGACCCTCAACGCGTTTCCGTCTTTACTCAGGGTGCGGTCCTGCGCGGACAAAAAATTCAGCCGCTCTATTACAGTGATGTGCTTCGTCCTTTCCTTGAAACAAAAGAAGAGAGTCGGCTCATCATGCAGGCCAAAGCACTTGAATACACATTCAAGAGTGGTCAGAAAGGTTTGCACGAATTAAATTTTTCAGCACAATCGGGGCAATTGGTTGGAATTATGGGTGGAAGCGGTGCAGGGAAATCCACATTGTTGAGTGTACTGAATGGAACTGCAAAACCGTCTTCCGGAAATTTATTGATTAACGGCGCAGATGTGTATGCCGATCCGAAGCATCTGGAAGGTGTGATCGGAAATATCCCGCAAGATGATCTGCTCATCGAAGAATTAAGTGTGTTCCAGAATCTCTATTACAACACAAAACTCGTTTACGGAGAGCATGCTGATGCCGAAATCAACCAGAAAGTACTGAACACACTGGAATCGCTCGGACTCACCGAGATCAAAGAGCTGAAAGTTGGCAACCCACTGAACAAAACGATTAGCGGAGGGCAACGCAAACGATTGAATATTGCCCTGGAGCTGGTGCGTGAGCCGGGGATTTTGTTTGTAGACGAACCCACCTCGGGCTTGTCTTCAAGAGATGCTGAGAATGTGATGGACCTGCTGAAACAACTTGCACTGACAGGCAAACTTGTTTTTGTGGTGATCCACCAACCCAGTTCGGATATCTTTCGGATGTTTGACAAGCTCCTGTTATTGGATGTGGGCGGTTTTCCCATCTATTTTGGAAATCCTTCCGATTCGCTTATCTATTTCAAACGCCAGGCAAACCTTGCTGATGCGGAAGAAGGCGAATGTCCTGCGTGTGGAAATATTAACCCGGAACAACTGTTCAACATTGTCGAATTAAAAGAGCTGGATGAATTCGGAAACCAGACCCGGAACAGGAAAGTGACGCCCGGCGAATGGAATGATTTGTATAAAATTCAGAAAAAAAACGAAAATTTCACGGCCGAAGTCCCTTCTCTTCCGACGCATACAAGCAGGAAAGCAGGAAGACTGCAGCAGTTCAAAATTTTTTTCACAAGGGATGTACTCTCCAAACTGAGCAATACACAATACCTGATGATCAATCTGCTGGAAGCACCTTTGCTGGCGACCATCCTCGGTTTTATTCTCCGGTATACGCGTCCCGAATCATCTTATTTCTTTGCAGACAACCCGAATGTTCCGGCTTACCTTTTTATTTGTGTGATTGTTTCTCTCTTTCTCGGACTATCAGTCAGTGCTGAAGAAATTATCCGCGACCGGAAAATTCTTCAACGGGAAAAATTTCTGAATCTCTCAAAGCAAAGTTATTTGTTTTCCAAGATCGCATTGTTGTTTATTTTGTCTGCCATTCAATCGGTCTCGTTTCTTTTAATCGGGAATCTCATCCTGGGAATCCAGGGTATGTGGGTGGATTATTTCCTTGTCTTGTTCACCATTTCCTGTTTTGCGAATTTGCTGGGGCTGAACATTTCTTCCGGACTCGATTCCGTCGTCACGATTTACATCCTCATTCCCTTTCTTATCATCCCCCAAATTCTCCTGAGCGGAGTGATCGTACGCTTTGAAAAGCTCAATCCGGTCATCACCACCCAAAAGGAAGTACCCCTGGTTGGCGACATCATGGCATCCCGCTGGGCATTTGAAGCGCTCGCAGTGAATCAGTTCCGCAACAATGAATTTGAAAAGAATTTTTTCGATCTGGAAGCTGCGATGAGCGAGGCAACGATCCGGAAGGATTATTGGATTCCCGAACTACGAAAAAGCCTGGACAAAACGGATCGCCTCCTACAAGCAGGCAATAGTAAGGCAGAAATGGAAGCCGCTATTTGTCTCGCCAGAAATGAATTGATTGAATACGGAGAGACCCATCCTTCCGGAAAATTTGCTCTTGCCCGTCAGTTAAAAGGAGAATCCATCACACCCGATCTTATTCGTGATACCCGGACCTACCTGAACAATTTGCATGAAAAATTGATTGATGAATTCAATGACGTGAATGAACGCAAGGAAGAACTGGTCAGCGTGATGACCAATACCGATGAAAAACAACAGGCTTTCCAAATGCTCAAAAAGAAATTCCGGAACGAGGAACTGGATGAAGTTGTAAGAAACAGCCGTACAACAGAACGCGTTGCAGTTTATAAAAATCAGTTTATCCAGCGCTACGAACCGGTATTCATTCTGCAGCCGAACAAGAAATTTTTACGGAGTCAGTTTTTCTCTCCTGTAAAAAATGTCTTCGGTAAAGCCTGCGATACGTTTCTGGTTAACCTGATGGTCATCTGGGCAATGACTGTGTTTCTGTACTTTGCCTTAAGTTTTGACTGGTTCAGGAAAATGCTTTCGATTGGAAAAAGATTCAGGAGAAGGTAAATTTCCAACGCCCTGTAATTGCGCTGGATTTAAAAAGAAGAGCGAAGTAACCGTGTACTACAAGAAAAACAACGACCCGACAAAGAATACAAATTAGTGCTTTAAAAAATACTTTGAGTCTTTCGCCAAACCCTCCTGAAAACAGGTCATGCAAAATTATTTAACTTCCTGATTTAACGGACAGACGGAAGCAAAAGCAGATTAAACTTTAATTAAAGTGAACGGTAATTTTACCAAAGCCTGATAATCATCGCCGGCTTCCATCATGTCTTCATCGTCGCTTTCGTAAAACCAATGTACTTTCACAGACGTTATTCCTCCGCTGTTTGCGGGTTCGAGGCGGCGGAAAATATCGAGCAGGCATTTCGAGGAGCTGGTATTGAAATATTCAAGGCGGACATGCACCTCTGTATTCGATGCCGGTGTTTTCGAATATGCATCCAGCCAATCAAAAACAGGCTTATAGAATTCCAAAGAATTTTCAGGAATTGATTTTCCTTTAATCTCCAGGATACCATTGCCCGGATTGAAAGAAATAGAAGGAGTTTTAATGCCTTCTTCGATAATGAGGGGATCCATTTTCTAACTATTTTTTTATTAATAAACAGTAACACCAAGGCTGAAAAAAGAATGTGACGCTGAAACCGGGTAGAAACTGAAATCCAGTTTTTGCCCCGACTTTCTGGCCATATCGATCAGGCCGAGTCCTGCACCGCCCTTTTCAGAGAGTTCAGTAGTGCTCAATTGCAACAGGTATTCGGCTTTCAGTTCTTCCGGCGATAATTTATTGATACGTTCGAGTTTTTTCTGAAGGTCATCTACAAAGTCTACGGAAATGAAATTTCCTGTTACAATGCGGTAACTGTTGCCCGGTCCATATCCGATCATGAAGATGGCTGTACTCTCCACCGGTTCAGGTCCCTTTTCTTCTTTGAGATCAACCATATGGTGATACACATTCTGCAGGCACTCAACCAGTATGTGATAAAACTTTTTCTTTCGCTTCGGTTCTTCCTTCTCATTTTCCAGCCGGGCTTCCATGATCTGATATACAGACGCGAGGAGATCCTCGGTGATATCACCCTTGAAAGACAATATAATATCGTCCTCCTCCATCTTGCGAAAGAGTTCATAAATATTCAGATCAGCCATAAACGCGCAAAAACCAAATGTAAATGATTGTGAATGGATTCGCAATAGACGCAGAGGATTTTCTCCTGAATCCAGAACCAGTCTTTTGCAGCCAGTACCAAGCCTCTTCATGGGTTTTGCCAATTGTTCTTCCCGGGAAGAAGGATAAATTTTTATCCGTCACTACGATTTCTTGATTCTCTTGCCTATTTTGCACAAGAGGCATTTTCCGGGGATAGGGAAAAACCATAAACTCCAATATCGTTTTAATCAGGTGCACACTCTTTTACAACTTTACACCTCTGCTCCAAAAGGTCCTGACGCGCAAATTTTCAGCGATGAAGTGACGTGGTTCCTGATCTTTTCAAATGTTTTCCTGCTCGTCGGATGTATCCTGTATTTCCGATGGGCCAACAAAAGATTCAGGGAAGAAAACAGAAACCTCACGGCTAAACTGAGCGAACGCGCCCATCAGGTGATGATTCAGAAATGGGAGCTGGAGAGAAGAAACCTGACTGTATCACAACAGAATGCCGAAATCATTGACAGTTTGCATTACGCACGCAACATTCAGACAGCCATACTCCCGAAGCCGGAAACAATACTTCAGAGCTTTAAAGATGCCTTCATTCTGTACAAACCGAAAGATATTGTTAGCGGAGATTTTTATTTCTTCGAAAACACAGACAACATGGTTATACTCGCGATAGCGGATTGTACCGGACATGGCGTTGCCGGGGCTTTTATGAGTATGGTGGGTAGCTCTCTTTTGCATCAACTCATCGGACAAAAACACATGAAGGAGCCAGCACGAATTCTGGAACAGCTGAACGACGGCATTGTGGAGGCACTCAAACAAAAAGAAAGCGATTCACATGCCGGTATGGATATCGCTTTGTGTTGCATTGATCTGGATACAAAAGTATTGACCTTTGCCGGAGCCAACAGGCCGCTTTATTACATACGGAATTGCCAGGCAGAAGCGCTGAAACCGGACAAACTTCCCATTGGCGGTTTCCGACCGGATGAAGACCGGGTGTTTACTCAACAGACGCTTCAGGTTCAGGACAACGATGTCATTTATCTCTATTCCGATGGATATGCCGATCAGTTCGGTGGTGTGCAAGGAAAAAAGATCATGACCCGGAAATTCAAGGATCTGCTGCTTTCCATCCACCAGAGCCCGATGAATGAACAACAAAAAACACTGGATGAATATTTTGAATCCTGGCGCGGACGGTATGAACAGGTCGACGATGTACTTGTTGCCGGGATCCGGATCTGACCTATTGCCACAATCAGCTTCACCGGCTCAGGACCTGTTCCATAATTTTCCGAATTTATAATTCACACTTGCAGTGAGTAAGAGGTGTCCGTCGGGAGAAGAATACGGATTCCGCACGATTGCCAGAACCCCTTCTTCATTGGTCACTTCTATTTCCTTTCCAAAATGCAACATGTATTGCCCGGCAGTTGTTATATCAAGTTGAGGCGTAATGTTGATCTGCAATCCGAGTCCGCCCTGAGTAGCAAGGCTCACTCTGTCGCTGAAATAACTCCTGTCATTTTTATCAAACACCTTCGTGAAATCAAAACAATGTCCGAGAATGATGTATGGCTGGAACAAACCGGTGAAACCGACATTTTTCCCCGGATAGTACATAACAGACCAACCGATATGGTAATCATTCCGAATGGCTTTATCGAAAACAGACGAAGTGATATAATCAAAATACCATTCGGTATTGATTCGTTCTGCGAACTGGACTCGAACTTGCCCTCCCACGCCTATCCCTTGCGTTTCTTCAGGAATGTCATTGAACATACTAAACGTATTCCTTGTCCCCAATGAGAAATTTCCGGAACCGGACTGTCTGAGAAAATCAGGTGAGCCTGCATTTGTATCAGACAAATAACATAACAAAACAGGGATTAGAAAGATGGATCGTTTCATACGGTTGTTGTTTGGGGTGCGGTAAGAAAAGGTAGAATATGCCCATCTTGATTCAAACGTAGAACGTGAGTTTTTATTGTGGGATGTTGGTCATGGATGGATGGCCTTGGGGAATTGTAGAAATGCGACGCCAGCAACAATAGATTTTATTCCGGCTTCCAAAGGTGATAGTTCTTCGTAGTCTTTTGGTACGCCTGTGTTCATCCCGACACACAAAATTCGAGAATTAAACATTGTTCGAAAACATTCAGGTACAGCAGATCGAACCTTGAAACTCAGTGAACAAAAGGGGCCGTGTACGGGTAATATTATTTTGAGGAAATGATTGCTGCGGGTTGGCGCGAATTACCAACCTAAAAAGCTATACCAGGGATTCAACCTTCCACGGCTGTCCCTGAAATTGAAAAGTTTCACCGGCAGCTTTGCCAAGAAGGGGGATTGCCAATGGAGACTTGGTCGACAGAAAGCCGATTTTTTTTCCATCGACTGTATGAATGCCAAGACCCGATGAAATAAAGAAGTCCCCTTTGTTCGTTTTAACAAAGGATCCCGGAATCACCACGCTGGATGCCTCCTGGATATAAAGGTTCTGCAGTTGGGCAAGTTCCCGTTTTGCCTCCTCAAATTGTTTTGCATTCATCTCCCGGTCGAGTTGCCCCATGGCACGTGCCGTTTCGTATTTATCGCCTGCTGAGCTTTTGTCTTCGGAATTTGCCGCATCCTGCGCATTCAGCATCGCCTGCTGTGCGGTTTCCATTCTTTGCTGGAGAATATCTTCAGCAAATTTTTTCAATCTTATTTTATATTTCAAATTCATTCTGAATTTTTTTAATCACATTATAAACCCGTGATACCTCATGATTTTTCTCCAACTTCCCGGCGTACTTTAAACTGAGGCATCAATAAAAAGACAATGATACCGAGTGAAATTACAGTAAGTCCGGAAATGACAAATTTCCACCCTGTGGAGACAAAGATAAATATCCAGATGAGTATAGCCAGTATTACCGGAAGCGGATACAGCATCATTTTATAAGGCAAATGTGCCGTTCCATTCCTTTTTCTCAGGAGAATCACACCAATAGCTTGTCCAATAAACTGCACCAGGATTCTCATGGCCAGAATAGCACTGATGACATCACTCAGTTTAAATAACAAGCTGAAAATGAATGCCAGTCCGCCCAGGAAAAGCAGGGAAATGTGCGGAAAACGTTTCGTTGGATGTAATTTAGCAAAAACCGGGAAAAATTGTCCGTCAACTGCCGCGGCATACGGAATCCTTGAGTAACCAAGCAGAACTGCGAATAAAGAAGAAAATGCTACTATTAAAACCAGCGCGGTGGCGATAACTGCTGCCTGGTGTCCATAAATTTTTTCGATGAATGTACTGACAATAAAGGTAGAATTTTGTGCTTCCTGCCAGGGTATCACACTCACCACACTCATGTTCATCGCCAGGTAGAGGAAAGCAATACCAAAAACGGAAATAAAAATGCTGCGGGGAATATTTTTACCGGGATTCCTGATTTCTCCCCCAAGATGACAAACATTATAATAACCAAGATAACTGTAAATGGTTTTAACGGATGCTTGTCCAAGCGCAACAAAAAACAGAGTACTGAACAAATCCGAATGATTATCGGGAATCCAGTTGTTGGAAATGGTATGTGAAGTAATTCCTCCGAGAATCATCCAGGAAATAGTGATCAGGACTGCCACCCATAGCATCACACTGATTTTCCCAATCGTTTCTATTTTTCGATAGAGCAATAGCACCAGTAAAATAACAATACTACCCGAAATTATTTTCTGTTGAAAGGGTGTGAACGGATACAGGTAAGTACAATACTGAGCAAAGCCAATGGCTCCGCTTGCTGCAACCAATGGAGCCTGGATCAGCGTCTGCCACACATACAAAAAAGATAATAATTTCCCTCCTTTCCGGCCGTACGATTCTTTGAGAAAATTATAGCTTCCTCCTGCTTTTGGATATGCTGCACCCAATTCCGCCCAAACCATTCCATCAACCAGTGAGATTATTGCGCCAACAATCCAGGCAAAAATAAAATGCGGACCACCGATCATTTTAATGACCAGAGGTAAAACAATGAATGGCCCGATTCCAACCATGTCGATCATGTTGATGGCTGTGGCCTGGATGAGTGAGAGTTCTCGTTTTAATGAAGTGGGCATGGGTAATCGTTACCGGAATTTGGAATTTGAGTTTAACGTTGAATGACTACAGCTGACCTATTATTTTTCACTGGTCAATATCATAGAAAGTTTGCCACGGATAGGGACAAAATTATTCCTTTCCGCGAACCGCCATCAGGTAATCAACAATGGGTTTTACAGAAGAGTCTGGAATGGGGGCGCCAAAGGTGTGGATCATTTTGTCTACTGTTTTCTCCCATGTTTTTCTCGGGAAAGGAGGTTGCATTTCAACATAGCGGTAAGAATGACAAATACCGCAGTTTGCGAGAAAGTGATCATTGCCCGGGCGCTCCGGCAAATGGGATCCGGCATCGCTGAGTTTGATAACCTTCTCTGGTCCAATCGTATTTCCGGTTTGCGATGCCTGTTCGGAACAGGAATCGGACCCAACCTGAATCATACACAGTGAAAGTAAAAGAATGGCAGTATTTACTTTCATTTATTTTACCTCCAGCTTTAATTCTTCAATTTCATTACGCATGTATCCGCTGCGGTTCCAGTGGTGTTCCGGCTGAGTTTCACCGGAAACAGTTGTTGCCCGAACTTTAAATGAATAATTCCCGGGAACATCCGGCTTCCAGGAATACCGCCATCTTCTCCATGAATATTTGCTAATCTCCGGATCCAGCTGCGCCACTTTCCATGATTTTCCATTGTCGACAGACAATTCAACCTTTTGAATGCCATCACCGCCATCAAATGCAAGGCCCTGTATCTCGTAATTTCGTCCGGAATAAATGACACTATCCGGCTCCGGAGTCACGAAGAGGCTGCGTACATTCATTTTACTGATGGGCTCCATATCCTGCGATAGACTGTCCCGATGCTCATTCGCATCACGATTATTCTGTGGAATCAGGTAAGATTTCTTCATCCAAAAACCGGAAAACGTATCTGCATGAACAGTGATTTCATTCAACATACCTACCCAATAGGTAGCATACCAGCCCGGGACTACAAGTTTTAAAGGAAAACCATTCAGCAAAGGTAAAGGTTCACCATTCATTTCATAAGCGATCATGATTTCGGGATCCATTGCTTTCTCAATGCGTAGTGACTTTACAAAATCAGGGGTTCCCGGAAGCGGAGGATCATCAATTCCATCGAAGGATACATCAACAGCACCATTTTTTAATCCTGCCATTTTCAAAACATCCAGTAGTTTTACGCCTGTCCATTTAGCATTTCCCATGGCTCCGTTTTTCCATTGTCCGCCCGGTACGCGGGGATCATTAAAACTTCTTGAGTTGCCTGCACATTGGGCAAGAGCACTAATGGTAAACTGCTTAAATTTTGTTTTTAAATCCAGCAGCGAAAGCTCAAGATGCTTACTCACATGGCCGTTGATTCTGAGTCGAAAAGTATCCGCGCCAATTTCCGGAGGCAGATTTGCCATGTGCCAGCGGACAAAAAATACATCGTTGGGAGTATAATCGAGTAAAAAATAACGGAGGGGTGTTTCCAGGTTGGGTGGGCGATCGGTGAGCAATCGCATTTCAGATTTTCCTGGCGCAAGAACCATTTCGTCCTCCTCCGGGGCGATGGAATCTTGTGACTTCCCGTTGTCAACATTCTGCCGACATGAAATAAAAAGACCGATGAGAATAATGAACAGTATTGTTCTTTTCATACTCAATTGAAACCTGAAAGATAAATAAACGGTAAATTGAATTGCGCCTGACCCAACGTTTAAAGATACAGGAATTTCATCGGCAAATCCAAATCTGATACTCTTTGAATTTTCATCCGGATCCATAAAATGAATAAGTGAATTTGTTTTCACCGATGATTCACGATCGTTTGCTGATTATCCCGATTCCGCTTGATTAAAAACAAAAAAATAGCTTTCATTCGTCAGCAAAACTCGATCTATGACGGAACTTTTCACTTCTGCCCTTCTGTCCATTCTCTTCTCTCAGGTTTGCAAAGCTCAATTTTTCTCACAGTATTTTGATGGCGCAGATACTTCCGTGTTGAATTCCATCATCATTGAACCCGATACCGGCGGATTGAATGTCTGGCAAATTGGATCACCCCGGAAAGTAATTTTTTTTTACAGCGCAGCAACAACATCAAATGCGATTGTCACTGACACATTGAACCACGATGTGGTGAAAGGTACCAGCCGGCTCACTTTTAAGATGATTAATCAATTCTGGCGGGGAATACTTGCCATATAATGGTTGCAAAAAATTGGTTTTGATTCAACCGGGGATAACGGATGAATTGAATTTTCAACTGACCATATTTCAACATGGCAAAATGCATTCAACAATCCATAGGTCTACAATTTTTACAGCAAAATATTTTCACCTTCCTAAAAACTCACAGCGACTCTGCATGTACAAACGACCCTCAACTGGAAAATCCGTTTTTTGAATAATTGAAATTACACTTGCATTTATTGGAAAATATAAATCTCAAGTCAACTCATTTTTTGTTGATGCTTTCAACTCTTCAAAATACCTTGTTGCAATCCGCATTGGACGGAACGTATATCTCTTTTTGATGTGATGGCCTCCGCTGCGGTGGAGAATATCGCGAAGCGTTTCGATCACCTGGATAACATGTTCACCTTTGTTTACCATCACGCATTCAGCCATGGCTGCATGCGCTGCGTCGGTAACTTCGGAGCGTGTAGCCACTCCGGATTTATTCAATGTTTCCAAAACCTGTGTCGCCCAAATTACGGGAACGTGTGCGGCTTCACATATCCAGAGTATTTCTTCCTGAATTTCACTCATTCGCTCGAACCCGATTTCAACAGCAAGGTCGCCCCGGGCAATCATCACTCCGAATTGTGGTTGCTTCATTCCCTGGAATAAAAGTGCCGGAAGATTTTCGACGGCTTCCGGAGTTTCAATTTTAAGGATAACAGATCCTTTTCCTCCATGAACATCTATTTCTTGCTGTAGCTGATTGATATCGGATGGTTTTCGCACAAAGGAATAACCGATCAGATCAGCGTGCTGACAAACAAAAGGTAATATCTCAAGATCCTGACTGGTGAGTGAAGGAAGGTCGAGATGAGAGTCAGGGAAATTGATGCCCTTTTCAGATTTTAAAGTAGACTTCTTTGTTGAAACGCGTTGAACCTGCAATGTTGCAATATCACCTTCCACCCTCCACACTGTTGCTGCAATCAGACCATCATCAAACATGACACGTTGTCCTGTCTGCAATTGAGGTACAACCCCGCTTTCAGAGCATCCGATTACGGTTGTGAGCGGATCAAAGTCTGCATCCTTCTCCGTAAAAGAAATAAACTCTCCTTCATGCAACATCACTTTTCCTTCTTTCTTTCCCCTTCCAAGGAGGATCGTTCGCATTTTCGGACCGGCAAGGTCCATGTAAATCTTACAGGGAATTTCCAGATCAAAGGAGGTTTTTCTGACCATATCAATCATTTTTCCCCATGTCTCTTTGTCGTCATGCGCACAATTGATCCTGGCGATATTCATCCCGCTCTTCAACAAACTCCGGATCAGATGGTGATTGTCAGCAAAATCAGCATCAAATGTCACCATGATATACGGGATCATCGGATCGGTCTTTGCTCCAAACATCCGGGAAGATCTTTCACTCAACAGCTCCTTTCCTGTAAAATAATTACAGGCTGAACTATTTTCTGCCGAAATTTCTTTACCCAATAACTGCAAAATGGCTTGTACCTGGCTGAGAATATGACTTTCACTGCTTGCGAGCGAAGATAATCCGAGTACATGCAATTCGTCCTGCAGGGATCGAATGTCTTCACTCCGGAGTATCAGGTAATGCAGGAGGTTCTCAGCACTCAATTGCTGATTCCGGTGAACGGAGGAAATAATTTCCTCATTCCGGCTGCAGACAAGCTGCATTTTATTTTGCAAAAGTTCCAGATTGGATATCAATAAATTGGAAGGAACCATATAACCAACAATTAGTCAAGGATCTGTTCAGTCTGTAAGCAATATAAATTGCCTTTTGTTTTCTTCAAATTTAGACATTCCGGTGATTTTTAACATGACTAAAATCGTGAATGGAATCTAAAGCATACAAGATGAAATAAATAGAAATCGGTAAAATTCAATCACGCAAACGAAATCAGACATCATGGAAACTTATTGTTAAAAAATTGTACAGCTGACCGGAGTCATAAAATACAGTGTATCAATTATTCGAATTTAAAATAATTCAACCACTTGAAAAATGCAAATTATAATTTTCCACATTACTTCCGAAAACCGCATCAATAAAGGGCCTCAGCAATTCATTTACCAAGGAAAAGTGTTCGTTCGTCAAATACTTTAAATAATTAACATGGAATAAACGAAGAAATTCATGTTAAAGATTAAGTTTGTGTGTAGCAATTCGCTGCATTTTTCAATGATATTTAGTTCATCATGGACTGTCTGAAATTCCTGAATTATTATTTTTCAATCTCCTTTAATCAAAATTATTAACACCTGAAATATTCTTTAAATCCCCATACAATAAACAAACATTACTATGAAAACACAATCTACAATTCCCTTTAAACAAAGCTGTAGAAAACAAATCCATTGGTTGGTCTTTTATTTAGTGATCATCCTTTCTGGAATTGGCTTTCAGTCTGTGGCTCAGCACGAGTCCCATGAGCATGGGTCCGGAGATGACAAAATCCAGGAGATGCTGAAGTACTATGAAAAACAAATTTATTTCACGAAAAATCAGGGTCAGTTCAGAGAACAAACATTGTTCAAAGCTGAATTTCCATTGGGTAAAGCCATCGCCACGAAAGACGGAATGATGATCGCAACGTATGATCCTGCATCCGTTACGGCGCGCGAAGCTGAAGGGGTTGAGATCGAAAAAATACTGCAGGAAACAGGAGAACATCGCCGGCTAACCACCGGTTTGAAAGGACATGGCTGGATGATGAATTTCTTGAACCATTCATCAGCAATGAACATTGAGGGCAGGACAGTTCATCCGGATGCTGCCAATTACTTTACCGGAGACAAGTCCGTTGCAAATGTAGTCAGCTATGGAGAAATCTGGTACAATGATGTGTATCCAAATGTAGATGTGCGGTACTACCCATCTGCAGAAGGAACACTGGAATACGATATTATCTGCAAACCCGGATTCAACAATTCACAAATTGCTATCCGGTTTGATGGGATTGAAAACATGAGTGTCCTTGAAAACGGACATCTCATGATGCATACAAGTGTTGGAGATGTTGATTTTCCTGCACCGGTCGTTTACCAAATGATCAATGGACAGCAAAAATCCATTACGGCAAAATACATTGTCTCAAATCAAAATACTGTAAAATTTGAACTGGGCGAATTTGCTTCCTCCGAACCTCTCATCATTGACCCGATTGCATTGCGTTGGGCCACATGGGTAAACACTAACTCTACAGGAGATAACCACGGACATTGTATCTGGGTGGATCCTTCGGATGGCGCCATCTATATGGTTGCGCGGGTAGTCGGAACCACTGACCAGATCACTGTCGGTGCTTTTGATGAAACCGCCAATGGAAATCTTGAAATGATTGTTGGAAAATACCTTGAGCCGGTAGGAATTGGCGGACAAGGTACACGCGTTTGGCAAACCTATATTGGAGGCAACCAGGACGACAACCCGTATGCAATGGAACAGGGACCAGATGGTAACCTCTACATCACCGGTTACACTTCCAGTACTAACTTCCCATTGTTGGGTGGTTCCGCTTTCAGCGGTTCCAGCATTGACCAGAGGGGTCAAACAACTGACAATATATTTATCATGAAAATTACGCGTGACGGACAGTCAATCAAGAGTTCAGTCATTGGCGGTGATGGTGACGACGGTTCTTTTGATTTACGAATCAACGAAGCTGGTGATGTAGTGATTTGTGGAAATACTGCAAGCGGTAACCTTGCAACACTTTATCCGTCGACCGGTGCTGTAAATGGACACAGCGGAGTAGATGTTATTGTATTCAAAATAAACCAGGACCTTTCTTCAATTGCCTGGATGAAAAATTACGGCGGTACAGGAACTGATCAGGCGACAATCATGTTGCAGAACATTTCCAATCAGGACATTTTCATAGCCGGATACACTACGTCTTCTAACTTCCCGGTTTCTAACCCACGCCAGGCCACACTTGGCGGAACTCAAAGTGGATTCATACAAAAACTCACTTCCGTCGGAAATACAGCATGGTCTTCGTATTTTCAGTCTGCGGCAACAAAATCCACCTCAATTCTGTGCATGGAATTCAATACGCTTAAAACACAATTGTATTTCGGTGGAATTACAAGCGGCCTCGCTGCATCGAATGTTTCAGCTTCCGGCACATATGATAACTCCTACAATAGCGGAACAAATGACTTCTTTGTTTGCCGGATGGACACGAATCAAAACTTTGTTTCATCAACCTACCTGGGAGGTACAGCAAATGAGGTAAACATGATGGGATTGAATACAGATTTGAATAATGATGTATATATCTTTGGATATACCAACAGTACCAATTTCCCTGTATCCGCATCACCAAATGTTCCTTTGCAGACAACCAATCTTGGAAGTAATGATAAGGTTTTCTGTAAAATCAAATTTGACTTATCAGATCTCTTGTTCAGTACATACTACGGTGGAAACGGAGATGATTATGATCCGGTAGGAGAACGTGGAATTAAATTCAGCAATTGCCGGATTTATACCATTGTTACATCAAAATCAAACAATATTCCTTTAACCCAGGGTGCATTGAATACTTCACGGATCAGTACTACGCCATACGAACCGGGATTGGTAGTGTGGGCAAACCCTCCGGATCTCCTGGGCAACTCGATTACCGGAAACCAAACCATCTGTGCCGGGACTATGCCTGGTGACCTCTCCGGATCGGTTCCGGCTTACGTACTTCCTACCGTGATGAGGAATGGCAGCCCTTCTGCATACCCTGCGCTGCCTTCTGCAACTACTTATCAATGGCAAATCAGCATAGACAGTACGAATTGGAGCCCTATCGCAGGTGCCAATGGTCAGAATCTTTTGGGGACTGACATTGGTATTTTGTACCAAAAAACATTTTTCCGTCGTATTATCGGCGGAGATGCCTGCATCCTTGCGGGTGCTGCGGATCAGGTGGTGACTGTAAAAGTGGTGACTGCATCTGCTACGGTAAACCATGTTTCCTGTAATGGCGCAAACGATGGTTCGATTGAAGCAACTTCAGATGGAGAAGCTCCTTTCCTTTTCAGCTGGCTGCCGGGTGGTCAATCTACCGGTCTCATTTCAGGAT
>DAORHY010000043.1:0-15944 GCA_035438225.1 Bacteroidia bacterium | reverse complement strand
GCTCTTCCGCTCGGACCCGGTTCCCCTAGCCCGGCTACGGCGATTCCGAAAACGCCATTCTCGGCATCCTGGAAGCCGACTACGTCACGATCCGCGGCCTCGCGTTCTTGGGACGTCACACGCCCGGTAGCGACGAAGACCCCTCCATCTACGCCGTCGCGCTCGTCATGTTTGCTGCTGTAGCTGTTATCTCCGCAAGGGATTCTTCAGTGGTTGGTGGCGCTTTGAGTGATGCTAAAGGAAATTTTGCCATCGAAGATTTACCGATGGGCAGGTTTCGTTTGCGTATCACAATTCTCGGATATGGAACCCTTTTTACCGAACCCTTTCCGTTATTTCCGCAAAATCCTGAATCAGATGCCGGAATTATAAAAATAGATCCATCCGCTGCAAGCCTCAAAGAAGTGAATGTGTCAGCAGAGAAACTGGATCTGATTAATTCTCTTGACCGAAAGATTTACAACGTAGATAAAAATATTGTGAATACGGGTGGCACAGTGACAGAAGTACTTTCCAATATCCCCTCTGTAAGTGTTGACATGGATGGAAAAGTGAGTCTTCGTGGGACTGAAAATGTCACCATTCTGATCGACGGTAAACCGTCTGGTGTATTGGGTGGAGACCGAAAAGCAGTTTTGCAGCAAATTCCTGCAAGTGCCGTTGACCAGATCGAAGTGATCACCAACCCGTCTGCGAAATTTGATGCCGATGGAATGGGAGGGATCATCAATATCAAAACAAAAAAAGGGAAATTAAAAGGAATGAATGGTACAGTTTCGGCGGGTATTGGTACCAACGACAAGTACAATTTTTCCCTGGGTCTGAATAACCGGACTTCCAAAATGAACCTGTATGCGAATTACAGCTTCCGGCACGAGGATCGTACCAATACGGGGGAAGGGAATCAAAATAATTTTTTTCCCGGACAGGCACCGTATTCATATTCTTATCATTCTCACGGGAACAATCGTTCGGATTTTAATTCGGGCAAACTCGGAGCCGATTTTTTCCTGAATAAAAACAATACCCTTGGCATTAACGGATCACTCACTTACCGGAAGAGTACTCAACCCGGTCAATCATTTTATTCCTTTGCTGACAACAGTGGCTTGATTTACAACAGCTACAATACGCGCAGTACGGATGATGACAAAAACATCAGTGGAGATGCCGGGCTTGATTACAAAAAAACATGGACTGGATCCAAGAGGGAACTTACGGGGAGTGTGAATTATTCACAGAATGAACGAACGGAAGCCGGTTCATTGGCCAGCAGCGTATATGCTTTGGAAGACAAACCCTATCAGTTAAATGATAACCTGAACAAATACCAAACGGTGATCAGCCAGGTTGATTTTGTTCAGCCGGTGAAAGAGTCTGGAAAATTTGAAGCCGGACTGAAAAATACATACCGGAGAATTGACAACGACCAGGCTATTTCAAATATTGATTCTGCCGGCCTGCAGTATGTTATCAATCCGAATAAAACGGATCATTTTATATATGATGAACAGGTATTTGCAGTGTACTCAATGTATTCCGGAAAATGGAAGCAATTTGAATACAATGCCGGCCTTCGGGCTGAACAAACCCTTTCCGAAGGCCAATCCCGCAGCATGTCAGTAGCATTCTCAAACGATTACCTCTCACTATTTCCGAGCGCATTTCTGAAATATCCGATTGACAAGAACCAGGATATTCAAATCAGTTACAGCCGCAGGGTGAATCGTCCGGAGACCAGATCCTTGAACCCTTTCACTGACTATTCGGATTCCCTGTTCCTGCGAAAAGGAAACCCTGAGCTCAAACCGGAGTATATTCATTCCATGGAGCTGGCCTGGTCCGCAATGATCAGCAGGCTCAGTATTACTGCAACGGTATATTTCCGGCATACGGACGACCTTATTTCAAGATTCCGGACAGTTGACGGAAACACAGGAGTTTCAACAGGTACATTTATCAATTACAGTGCATCTGAAAACCTGGGAGGGGAAGCAATTTTTCGTTATCAGATGGAAAAAGCCGGAAATGTCATGGCAAGTTTTAATATTTACCGGAACACCATTGACGGTAAAAACATCGAACCGGATTTGCAAAGTGAAAGTACGCAATGGTCGGCGCGCCTGAATTATAATTTTAAAATCGGGAAGACAACAAGCGGACAAATCACAGGAAATTACATGTCAACCATGAAATCGCCGGTTTCCACTTTTCGAGGGATGAGAGGCGTAGACGCAGGGTTGCGTCAGGAGCTATGGAAAGGCAAAGGATCCCTGAGTTTTAATGTGACGGATATTTTTGGTACGCGGAAAATGGATATCAACATGTTCAATGATTATTATACATCAAACATGATTCGCAAACGTGAGTCCAGAGTTGCGACACTCACACTGACCTACCGATTCGGAAACCAGGATTCCAGTCTCTTTCAAAAGAAAAAGAACCAGCGAAGTAGTATTCAGCAAAATGAGACGCCGGAAATGATCGATTATTAATTCTTTTTTTTTTTTCAATCAATGCTGCGTTGACTCTCTGAAATTTTTTAGTGAAAACGCGTCGAAAATCTTTCAAAGGCTGCACGATCCAGCATCTCTTTATCCTCAGGATGTGCGATGTCTATTAAAGCCTGGGCTCTTTGACGCAGGTTTTTTCCCTGCAAAAATGCAACGCCAAATTCAGTGACCACATAATGAACATGTGCCCGTGTAGTGACCACGCCGGCTCCGGGTTTCAGGAATGGAACAATCCTGGATTGTCCTTTTCGTGTTCGTGAGGCCAGTGCAATGATGGGTTTTCCGCCTTCAGAAAGTGCGGCTCCGCGCATAAAATCCATTTGCCCGCCGACACCCGAATATTGGTAGGTCCCGATAGAATCCGAACAAACCTGCCCGGTAAGATCAATCTCAATGCAACTGTTGATCGCATGTACTTTCGGGTTCTGCCGGATAACAGAAACTTCGTTTACATAGTCAATGTCGTGAAAAGCAAAGGAAGGGTTATCGTGTACGTAGTCGTACAGTCGCCGTGAACCGAGGCAAAATCCGGTCACTGTCCGCCCCGGATGCTTAACCTTGAATTTGTTGTTGATGACATCACTCTCAATAAGATCAATCACACCGTCTGATAGCATTTCGGTATGGACACCGAGGTTCTTGTGGTTTCCCAGAAAACTCAACACAGCATCCGGGATTGCTCCGATGCCCATTTGCAGGGTTGCTTTATCCGGGATCAGTTCAGCAATGTAGGCGCCGATTTGCTTTTCATCATCTGAAACACGTTCCCCAAAAGTCATTTCATGAATGGGTTCGTCTGCATACACCAATGCATGAAAAGCATCAACATGGATCATCCCGTCTCCGTGAGTCCTGGGCATTTGTGGATTGACCTGTGCAATTACATGAGCAGACTTATTTACAGCTGTCCGTGCGATATCGACAGAAACTCCCAAAGAACAGTAACCGTGCTCATCCGGAATGGAAACCTGGACGATGGCTACATCAAGAGGGAGTATATCGTTACGGAACAAGTCCGGTATTTCACTCAGGAAAACCGGGACATAATCGGCTCTTCCTTCATGAACCGCTTTCCGTATTGGCTCTGAGACGAAAAGTGAATTTGTATAGAAACTTTTTGAGTATTTAGGATCTGCAGGCGGAAAGTCTCCCAAAACGCTGATGCACACCAACTCCACATTCGTGAGTTCCGGTGCGCGCTCCACCAGTTTGTGCAACATGTAGGTTGGGGTAGCAGCGCTGCCATGAATAAATACCCGCTGCCCGCTCTTGATTACACTCAGTGCTTCATCCGCCCTGGAGTAAGAAAACCTGTCAATCATAGTAAAGGGTTCAGTTCAGGCTGCAAAGGAAAGAAAAGTTTTTACTTTTTCCCGTAATTCAAACAGTCCTGTTCTTTTCCGGTAGCACAAATCGATTTGGTTGAGACAGTTTTTCAGGATTTTAAAAGATCCCCCACCGGAATCACAGTTTTGTCTCGCTCAGCAATTGATCGCGCTCGATGTATCCATTGTGCTTCCAGATCAGTTTCCCATCCTTATACAACTCAAGAAATGGAATTCCCTCAATGCCTTTTTCCCGGAGAAGATTTTTATTCTTATCGGCATCAATTTTCAACAAGGTCAATTTATCCTGTTTTTCTTTTTCCAGAGATTCGAGTACCGGAAGCATTTTTATGCACGGCGCACACCAGGTAGCATTGTAATCAACAAGAATATATTTATCGCCGGACAACAGGGCGTTGAATTCTTCCATACTCATTCCTTTCACAGGGACTGCATCCTTCGGGCTTTCAACAGGTTTCCCCGCTGCATTCCATTTCAGGATGCCGCCTTCCAAATTGTACACTTCCCTGAACCCAAGGTTTTTCATCTTCACAGCTGCAGCAGACGAACGCCCTCCCGATAAACAGTATATTAGTGTTGGCCTGTTTTTGTCCAGTGTTCCGATTAACTTCAGAAAATTATCGCCTCTGAAATCCATATTCATGGCTTGTTTCAGATGGCCTTCTTTGTATTCACCCGGAGTGCGTACGTCCACAATCTGAATGTCTTTCTTTTCCTGGATCATTTTCTGGAATGCATTTACATCCACATTGGTGTTGATGATTGTCTGACCCGCAGGAGCCGGTTGTTGGGCCGGAACTGTGAACGTGAAAACAAAGAAAAGTCCGAGTGATAGAAAGAGTTTTGTCATAGTGTTTCGGGGATCAGTATTTCAGGCTTGAAGATTATTTTGGATTTCACAGAATTTGAAATTAAACAAGCGGCCTCTGACTTCTGAAGAATTCTTTCCGCTTTCTCCGGATCGGTGGTTTTTGAAATATTCAACACCGGCATCAGTTCAATTTCCGAGATCATGAATTTTCCGTCCACTAATTCCAGTTTCCCTTTTGCTGAAGATTCGAAGCTGAGGAATTCCAGTTTTGAATTTTCAGCAATTGCAAGGAAGGTTGTCATCAGACAGCTGTTAACTGCAGCGACCAACAAGTGCTCCGGCGACCAAATACCGGGAATTCCTTTGGGAAATTCCGGTGGTGTGGCAACCTCAAGGGAACTGTTCAGTACCGGCGAAGTCATTGTTCCTTTGCGGTCCGCGTCCCATTTCAAATTTACATCATAATAATGGACTTTTTCCATGACTTAGTTATATTTTGATAAAATCGATTTGAGTTGATCTGCAGGCACAACACCGGATTGGCGCCATTTAATTTCTCCGTTCTGGAAGAGAATTAATGTCGGAACCCCCTGGATGTGGTAGGCGCCTGCTGCTGCTGGATTTTTATCCACATCTACTTTCAGTATGATAATTTTATCGCCGACGGAAGATTTGACTTGTTCCAGTATTGGTGCCATCATTTTGCATGGCCCGCACCATTCTGCTGAAAAGTCGACAAGGACCGGTTTTCCTGAATGAATGAGTTCGTTGAAAGAGGACATTTGAGTTTGTTTTGATTTCCATTCGGTCCAGGGTAGGGACGAACGAAAGGATCGGTTTATTTTTTTTGTGAAGACTGAATTTTAATTTCCTGGAATTCATGGATACTTTCTGATTGTTCCGTTGGTTGTGTCACCGGCATTTCACAATTGCTGCTTCCACAACATCCTGCATTACTCAGTGCCTGAAACAACAGAAATGCTCCCAGGATTCCGGACAAACTATCGTGATTTGAAACAGCCTGTATGATCAGTAGAACTCCGAGCAACAGCCTGATCCACCGAACCAGGTTCCATGACCTGAATACCGGAAAGTGCATTATTTTCATTTGATATATTTTTTCAAACTCATCCAGCCACCTGCATTGTGCACGTGTTCAAATCCCTTTGACTTTAAAATATGTTTTGCAGATGCACTACGCATACCGGACGCACAGCAAGTCAGGATAAGTTTGTCTTTGCTCACTTTGGATAACTGTCCGGGAAGATTATTCAAGGGGATATTTACAGATCCTTTAATGTGTCCGGATTGATATTCTTCACGGGTACGCACATCTACAATCACTGCCCCTTTCTGAATCCAATCGTGCACATCTACTGAAGGACTGATACCGAATACTTTTTTGAGAAGAGAGATCATTGAGAATTGTTTGTTTTTAGTGATGAGTTATTTTCTGTTAGTAAGGATTGGTATTTATGCGTTCTGCAGGTAATTCACATCCAGCCAGGAACCGGCATTGGTACAGGGAATGCCTGTTGAATTGAGAAAATCGGCAACCATTCCACTGCGGTTACCACTGGCACAGCAGAGTACCAGATTTTTCATTTTTCTCAGTTCCTCGATACGTTCCTCGATTTCATCCATTGGAATATTAATGCTTCCTGCAGCATTGCCGCCCATAAATTCAATACGCGACCGGACATCCACCACTGTGGCGTTTCCGGCTTTTAGTTCCTGAATTAATTTGTCCATTTATTTGAGGTTTTGTTTATGCAAAGGTCGGCAGATCTGCGACCCTGGTGTGTGACATTTGTTGGATAAATGGAAAAATAACACAACCCGGACACTCAGGAAATAATGGGATTATAAAAAATACATGAACGTTGGGAAATAGATGAGGAATCGTGCTGATTAATCAATCAACAATTCAATGGTATTTCTTCCGAGTAGCACCATTTTTTTCTCTTCCATATTCCTTAAAAGCCTGGAAATCACTTCACGATGCGTGTGCAGTTCATCGGCAATTTCCTGGTGGGTAATGAACAAAGCTTTGGTATTCACCGCCTTTGCTCTTTGCTGAAGATAGTGCAGGAGTTGCTTGTCAAGGTTATTGAAGGCAATCAGATCAATTACATTCAGCAGTTCAGAAAAGCGATTTCCATAGGTTGTGGAAATAAATGCTCTCCATTCCGGGTATTTATACCATTCCTCGATTTGTTCAACAGGAATCAGCTGGATTTCTGATTGGTCTTCAGCAATTGCCTTGACCATACTTTTTTTACCAGCCTGGCAACAATTCAGTGCAATAGCACATGTCTGGCCCGGATATAAATGATACAGAAATGCTTCCCTTCCTTCAGTGTCCTGCCGTACGATCCGCAATACACCTTTTTGAACCAGGGGAATGAACCGGATTGTATCCCCGGTTTCCATCAGCACCTCATTCTTTTCAAGTTTTTTTTTCCTGGAATACTTTTCGATTTCAGCTGCGAGCTGAGCATCTTTAAAAAGAGAAGCAGAAGTGTTCATGTCGGTTGTTATTTTCTGGCAATCATTCTCACCACATCTGCTTTTCCACGGTGCAAAGAACCTTCATTTAGTATAATTTCAGTTTCATGAATCTCCAGATCAGCGAAGGCTTTAAAATCGTCCATGAGCATTTGCCGGCTCATCAGCATTTCCGGGTCCCTTGGGCCACCCGAGGTATTTTTCAGTTGTTTTTTATTAAAAGCTTCAAGGATAATGATTCCACCCGGACGAAGTTTAAAATAAAGAGAAGAGTGAAATGCCGAACGAAGTTCGGGAGACAGGTGAAAATAGGTAAGGACGATTGCATCATAGGCAATATCATCGATGTGGAATTTTTCAATTTCACAAACCTCATACTGTACGGTTACATTTTTTTCAGCGGCCAGTCTGAGGGCTTTCATTTTCCCTTTTTCACTCCCGTCCTGTGCAAACACTTCCCAGCCTGATTGTGCTGCATACACCGCATCCCGGCCTTCTCCGGCTGCGGGTACGAGAATTTTCCCCGGAGAAACTGTATCAATGACAGATTTGAAAAAGTCATTCGGATTTCTGCCATAGAGATAGTCTTCTCCCGAAAACTTTTCATCCCAAAAATTCAGAACCATCAGATAAAATTCAGAATACAAAAGTAGAGGGAAAGCCTTGCTTCTGCAAGCTTTCTTTTTTCAGGAAAAAATTACATTCCGGGTATTCAATTTGAGATGCACACTCTTTTAGTGATTTGGCCTTGTCCGGAGTGGATCTTGACAACATAAATTCCGGAGCTGAGTTCCCTGCAGTCGATTGTGCTCAAGGGGCCATTGATTAACTTACTGAAAATAATCCGGCCGGTGAGATCAGTCAGATACACGGTGGATGCGCTGCTGATCAAGTGTTCCGGTACGGTAATGCTGAGTTGATCGTGAACTGGATTGGGATAGAGTTCGATTCCTGCAGCATCCTGTGTTGCTTGGACGTCCGTAGAGACAAGGCAGTTTCCCGGGAAAGCGAGTTGAGTGTTCAGGCTGCTATGCCTTGCGTTAATGAAGGATTTGATTCCGCCAATCCATTGCGTGCCGTTGGGACTGTTAATACTGATATCTCCATTTACATTGTCATCGAATTGTTGATTGGTGAAAGTTTTGAGTGTGTCCGCATAAACATATGGACGGATACTGTTGACGATGCTGTCGATTACCGGATCCATGATTTGGTTCGTGAAAAATGTATTCATCTGGCAAATGGCAGTTTCTACAGCACTGTGAAAGAAAGTATCTCCAAGCATTTTGTTACACAAGGGTCTGGAATTGGGATTGCTGATGTAATTCCAGGGCAGGTTTTTTATTTGTGTGAGTGATTGCCCTTGCTGAAAATTTCCAAAACTCTCATTTACATCCCAGTGAATCCATTCGAATTTTCCGGATACGCTTTCATGGTAGATATAATAATTATGGCCTGAACCAATGTAAGCATCCAGGTTGGCAAACAGATTGTCAATTGCCCAATGCTGAATGAATGATCCGGTATTGATGACTGCATCGAGAGAATCATGAAATTGAACTGCCGTACTGTTGTTGATTTTATCGGTTAAACGGATCAGGTCGCTCCAGTTGTTCGTTGAACTGTTATTGTCCAGTTCATACCGGTGAAAATAGCTGGTATCGATGGATCCGTACCAGCGAAGGTCTCCCGAAGGATCGCCTTTAAACCGGTTGCCTGAACTGCTCCCAAAACGCTGGTCGCAGAAATCGTTGTTCACTTCTTCGACCAGTGTGTACAAGCCCCGTGCAATGCCGTTGATACTCACCGCTGCATAGGAGCAACGCGGAGCAGCAATTCCCCGTTCATGCATAAAATCAAGTGTGATTTTTTCCCGCAAAAAGCTTGGGTCTTTAAATCCATTATTGAGATTGAACTTT
Organism: Bacteroidia bacterium; assembly: GCA_035438225.1. GTDB lineage: Bacteria > Bacteroidota > Bacteroidia > AKYH767-A > 2013-40CM-41-45 > JADKJP01. The sequence goes on along the minus strand of DAORHY010000043.1, from coordinate 6,847 downwards.
TTAATGTCGTCATATTTTTGTCCCGAAACAAATTCATTCAGATCGACTTTCATGGACTTTTTTCTGGAAGGATTATTAAAGGATGAATTACCTTTGAATTTAACTCCGACAGCATTCATTGTCCGCCCATCGATGGTCATTTGGCAAGAAGTGTAAACATCCGCTGTTTTATTGACAATCAGGGTATCATAAAACGCAGGGTAGGGGAATACGATATTGATCTCGTGCACCAAAGGCCGGTTCCAAAGGGAATCCCCGGGTTGCTGGCCAGGAGAAATCAGGAAACAAAAAATAAATATTAAACAGATGGGAAGTGATTTTTTCATGGGATGGAGTTCGACTGGCTTGTTAGAGCTTGAAAATTTGCAAGGGTTTAACGCAGCAAAAAACTATATCCGTAATCCGGATACTGTATCCGGCACCTTTCATAAGATTCCGGATCCGGAGTGATCGGTATTCCCGCAAATTTGAACTTATTTTATTTTTCCGGAAGCAGTTTTGGCAGGTTACTTTCCGATACAAAACTTAGAAAATATATTCTCAAGCAAATCATCGGAGGATATTTGCCCTGTGATTTCACCAAGGTAGTGCAATGCAATTCTCAGGTCGCCGGCAATGAAATCACTGGTAACTTTCCGGCTAAGCCCTTCCAGCACATGTTCAAGGGCGCCGGCAGTTTTACGCAAGGCATCCGCATGGCGGAGGTTGGTCACCGTTGTATTCGTGATCTGCATAGTGCCTGTGTGGAACTGTTCACGAAGGTAGGCAGCCAATGCATGTACATTTCTTTTTTCTTTTGCAGAAATGAACACAATTCCGGGAACGGAAATATAATCGTGAACAACTGTTTCGGGATCATGACCGTCAATTTTATTCGCAACAGGAATGAGCCTGAATTCGGGTGCAAGATGCTGCCGGAGTTCATCCAATTCAAACTTTAGATCGGCTACGCCTGTTTCGTTAATATCAAAAAGGTACAGTATGATCGGGCTTTCTTTGATTTTCTCATAGGTCTTTTGAACTCCGATCCGTTCTATAGTATCTGTCGTTTCACGGATACCGGCAGTATCAATGAACCGGATTTTTATTCCCCCAAGCACAATGTCCTCTTCAATAGTATCCCGCGTTGTTCCGGCAATTTCACTCACAATGGCTCTTTCTTCATTCAGGAACGCATTGAGCAATGTTGATTTACCCACGTTTGGCTTTCCCGCAATGACTACCGGAATTCCAGTACGGATCACATTTCCGAGTTCAAAAGAATCAATCAGGGACCGGATCGTTTTTAATAAGCGGTGCACAGTGTTCATCAGGTCGGTACGTGATGCAAATTCAACATCTTCCTCGGCAAAATCAAGTTCAAGTTCAAGTAGAGAGGCGAAGTGAATCAGCTCTTCCCGTAATTTTTTTATTTCTCCTGAAAAACCACCGCGCATCTGTTGCAGCGCAGCGTGATGTGAAAAGGAGGAATCCGAAGCGATCAGATCTGCGACAGCTTCGGCCTGGGAAAGATCCATCTTGCCATTTAAAAATGCACGCAGGGTAAATTCACCGGGTTGGGCAAGGCGCACACCTCTTTTCAGAAATAAAGAAACAATTTGTTGCTGAATATAAGGAGATCCATGACAGGAAATTTCAATTGTATCATCTCCGGTATACGAATGAGGGCCTTTGAAAACAGACAACAAAATTTCATCCAGAAGAATACCATCCTCTTCGATTACTCCAAAGTACAGGCTGTGAGAATCGGACTGCTCCAGAAAATTTTGTTTCTTTTTCCGTGATTTAAACAGCGGAGAAACAATCCCGATGCATCCTGTTCCGGATAAACGGATTACAGCGATCGCACCAGTGCCAGGAGGGGTGGCAATGGCAATGATCGGGTCCTGGCGGTTAATTGTATACATGTTGAAAAAGAGCCCAAATTTATCCAAATTCCTGTGAGTTCTGTTGCTAAAAAAGCTCTATTTTCGCAAACGATCAATGGAGATGGACAGTGGATGAAGGATGATGTGATAAGTTTGCCAGCAACACCGGAATCCTAAAACTCAAAACCAAAAACTAACAATCCACAAATGAGCGTTTTAGTCAACAAATCCAGCAAAGTAATTGTGCAGGGCTTCACGGGAAGCGAAGGAACTTTCCATGCTACACAGATGATAGAATACGGAACCAATGTAGTTGGAGGAGTGACACCTGGTAAAGGCGGCACGACACACCTTGATAAGCCGGTGTTTAATACCGTCAGCGAAGCGGTTCAAAAGACCGGTGCAGATGTTTCCATTGTTTTTGTTCCGCCTGCATTTGCAGCCGATGCTATTATGGAAGCCGCTGAAGCGGGAATACGGTTAATCGTGACGATCACCGAAGGTATTCCTACAAAGGACATGATCATGGTGAAGGAATACCTCCGCGATAAAGACACCCGGCTCATCGGGCCGAATTGTCCTGGAGTCATTACTGCCGGAGAATGCAAAGTGGGAATCATGCCCGGATTTGTTTTCCAATCCGGAAAAATTGGGATCGTCTCCAAGTCGGGAACCCTGACCTATGAAGCCGCCGACCAGGTTGTAAAAGCTGGACTGGGTATCAGCACTGCGATCGGAATCGGTGGTGATCCGATTATCGGTACAACAACAAAAGAAGCTGTTGAGTTATTCATGAATGATCCGGAAACCGAAGGGATCATCATGATTGGTGAAATTGGCGGAAGCCTCGAGGCGGAAGCTGCGCGCTGGATAAAAGCAAATGGTACGAAACCCGTGGTGGGCTTCATCGCCGGACAAACAGCTCCTCCGGGACGCCGCATGGGCCATGCCGGTGCAATCATCGGCGGTGCAGAAGATACTGCCGCCGCAAAAATGCAAATCATGCGTGAATGCGGGATTACCGTTGTTGATTCCCCCGCTGTGATTGGACTTACCATGGCGGCAGTGTTGAAAAAAGTTCCTGCGTGAATGCGTGATTCGGTTATGGAGTGATTGAGTTATCAGTATATCAGGTCATCAGGTATTGGGTTTTGAGAGTGTAGAAACCTGGTCAATACCAACTACTATCTTTTTAAAATGGAAAAACTTCTCCAAGGAAAAACCGCTCTCATCACCGGTGCCTCTAAAGGAATTGGGCGGGGAATCGCAATGACTCTGGCTCAGCATGGTGCGCATGTTGCGTTTACCTATTTGTCATCGGTCGAAAAGGGCCAGGCATTGGAAAAAGAATTGCAGCAATACGGGGTGAAAGCCAGAGGTTACCGTTCCGATGCTGCCGACATGAAAGCAGCTGAAGAGCTGGTCAATGCGGTGGTGACTGAATTTGGTGCACTGGATATCGTCGTGAACAATGCCGGCATCACCCGCGATGGTTTACTCATGCGCATGACGGAGGAGAATTTTAATGAAGTAATCCGGACCAACCTGAATTCTGTTTTCAATATTACAAAAGGTTGTCAGCGCCAGATGCTCAAGCAACGTAGCGGGAGCATTATCAACATCAGCAGTGTGGTAGGAGTAAAGGGCAATGCCGGACAGGCCAATTATGCTGCTTCGAAAGCCGGGATTATCGGGTTTACGAAATCCATCGCCCTGGAATTAGGCTCCCGGAATATCCGTTGCAATGCCATTGCTCCTGGTTTCATTGAAACGGAAATGACTGCTGTCCTTGCTGAAGAAACAGTAAAACAATGGAGAGAAGCGATTCCACTCAAACGAGGCGGAACTCCTTTGGATGTGGCCAATGCAGTTGTATTCCTCGCTTCCGATATGTCGTCTTACATTACCGGCCAGGTGCTAAACGTGGACGGAGGAATGCTGACCTGATGAACTTTCTGTTTTCAGGAAAATTATTTTCAAAACATCAAAAGCAGAGTTCGATTTTGTCAAGCGCTTTCGCATACATCTGAAGTTTGACAATTTTTTGATCGGTATCAAACCAAATCAGCAGAAAACCATAATTTTTCTTGTAGAAAAAAACAGTCTGGACAGGAGCACCATCAAATTCCTGCACATCTGTGACACGCACCGGATCCCCAAGTACTGATTGAAGATATTCTTCGTCATGGCCGAACAGCTGGTAATTGATTGTTCCAGTAAATCCTTTTCTGAATTCGAAGTAGTCCTGCTCCGTGTAAGCTGAAAAATTCAGACGGTCAAACATGAGTCCGCCACCGCATTTTGATCCTGTGCCTTCTTCCACTTCTTCAGTGTAACACGGGAAATATTTTTTGAGGGAGTCAACCGGGGCATCCGGTTTCATTTTACTGACCATGCCCGAATCAAGATCAGCCTTGAGCGTATCGCATAGGGTAATGTCCTTTTGTGCCATCAGGAAGAACGGAAGGGCACAGAGGAGGAAACAGAGTACAGACTTCATAAATCAATAATTTATATCAGGAACAAAGATAGAATTTGTTCTGTTTCCTGATATTGGTTGAAATCCTTATAGTTTCTAACTTCGCAGGGTAAATCCAATCCTATGAAGACCAAACAGATCATTGTTTTCTGCCTTTCTTTAGTGTTGACTGAATCCATCGCTGCTCAGCAAAATCTGACACCGGAAAGTCTCTGGAAGCTGGGCAGGGTATCTGACCCGCAATTGTCGCCCAATGGCGACAGGGTTCTGTATTCTGTTAATACATACAGTTTGAGCGCCAATAAAGGAAACAGCGATGTATGGGTTTACGATCTGAAGAAGAACCTTGCATCTCCGCTAAGCGCCGACAGTTCCAATGAATATATGCCGCGCTGGAGCAGGGACGGTTCGGTGGTTTATTTTCTGAATGATGCAGGAGGAAGCAGCCAGTTGTGGAGCATGAATGCCGACGGCAGCAACAAAAAACAAAATTCCAAACTTGAAAATGATATTAATCTTTACGGCATTTCGCCTTCCGGTACGATGATCTGGATTGCACAGGATGTTCAACTTGATAATTTCATTGGAAGAGATATTTATACAGATCTTCCGAAGTCAACCGGAAAAGTGTACGATGACCTGATGATGCGCCACTGGGATTCCTGGGCGAATGGTTTCTATAGCCATATTTTTATTGCACCGTTTGAAAATGGGAAAATCTCTGGTAAACCGGTGGACATCATGAAAGACGAACCCTTTGATTCACCGCTGAAACCGGATGGGGGAGAAGAACAAATCAGCTGGAGACCTGACGGGAAGATGCTTGCGTACACCTGCAAAAAATTATCCGGCAGGGAATATGCCCTGAGTACGAATTCTGATATTTTTTTATACGATGTAGAAGCGAAGAAGAGCAGCAACCTGACGGAAGGAATGGTTGGTTACGATAAAAATCCTGCCTTTTCTCCTCTCGGCAATCAATTGACCTGGGAGAGTCAGGCAGAGAATGGAAACGAAGCAGACAGGCACCGTTTATTTCTATATGACTTCACGCTCAGGACAAAAAAGGAACTCAGTATCGATTTTGATTTTAATGCTGAAAATCCTGTTTGGGGAAGCAATGGACGGAGAATTTATTTTCGGGCCAATATCCAGGCTACCGATCAGATCTTTTTCTATGATATGTACAATAAATCCGCTTCACCGGTGTATCAACTGACAAAAGACGTCGCTGATTATACCGCCTTCTCTGTGGCAGGATTTCCTGCAAAACAAGATGTGATTGTCGCTTCACGAATGTCAATTTCACAACCAACGGAATTATTCCTGATCGATGCAAAATCCGGCCTCTCCAGTCAGATTACGTTTACCAATAAGGAGTTCCTTTCAGGGTACAAGCTCGGCGATGTAAAAAAGCGAATGGTCAGGGCCACCGATGGCAAGGAAATTCTGACCTGGGTGATTTATCCTCCTGACTTTGATCCGGCAAAAAAATATCCGACACTTTTATACTGTCAGGGCGGACCGGAATCTACCGTGAGCCAATTCTTTTCCTATCGCTGGAACTTCCAGCTCATGGCTGCAAATGGCTATATTGTTGTTGCACCGAACCGCCGCGGACTGCCGGGATTTGGAACGAAATGGAATGATGAGATCATCGAGGATTGGGGTGGCCAACCCATGCGTGATCTGCTCAGTGCGATTGATGATGTTGCGAAGGAGCCTTATGTCAACAAAGAGAAACTGGGTGCTGTAGGTGCGAGTTATGGCGGTTATTCAGTGTTCTGGCTTGCCGGTCATCACGAGAAACGTTTCAAAGCTTTCATCTCTCATTGCGGGGTATTTAATTTTGAAGCGATGTGGGGGACAGAGGAATTATTTTTCCAGAATAAAGAATTCGGCGGACCTTACTGGAAGAGTCCTGTGCCGAAAAGTTATGCTGAGTTTTCTCCCAATCGGTTTGTGCAAAACTGGGATACTCCCATACTCATCATCTCGAATGAGAAGGATTACCGCATTCCGTATTCACAGGGACTCGAAGCTTTTTCTGCCGCACGCATGAAAAATATTCCTGCGCGCTTTATTTGCTTTCCTGACGAAGGCCATTGGGTTTTAAAACCACAAAACAGTGTCCTCTGGCAACGGGAGTTTTATGATTGGCTGGATAAATACCTGAAATAGGTTTCTGGCTGATGTATAAGTCAGAGATACAATCCTTGAATTTAGTACTCAACAATTGGATAAAAAAAAACCTTTCCAAACGGAAAGGTTTTTTTCGGTGCCCGAAGTGAGACTCGAACTCACAAGGATATAACTCCAACGGCTTCTGAGACCGCAACGTTTACCAATTTCGCCATCCGGGCATCTTTTCGGCTCTACGAGCCAGGAAGATTGTAGAAGACAATTTACCCTGGTAAACGGTGTGCGCAGAGCGAGACTCGAACTCGCACGGTTGCCCGCCACCCCCTCAAAGTGGTGCGTCTACCAATTTCGCCACCTG
>DAORHY010000042.1:0-16343 GCA_035438225.1 Bacteroidia bacterium | reverse complement strand
CTTCGCGATTTCGTCCGAGTTGATGATTTTCGCGGCACGCTCGAGCAAACGGGAGTGCAGGTAAAAAACGTCACCGGGGTAAGCTTCACGTCCCGGCGGGAGACGAAGAAGCAGAGAAACTTCGCGGTAAGCAACCGCTTGCTTTGACAAATCATCATAAACGATGAGTGCAGGCTTTCCGGTATCACGGAAAAACTCACCGATAGCAGCACCGGCCATCGGAGCGAAGAACTGCATCGGAGCAGGGTCGGAAGCGGATGAGGCAACGATCACAGTATACGGCATTGCGCCTGCTTCTGTAAGTGTTTTCAGGATCTGTGCAACTGTCGATCCCTTCTGGCCAATAGCTACATAAATACAAAATACCGGTTGCCCCTTATCGTAAAACTCTTTCTGATTAATGATGGTGTCGATGGCAACTGCAGTTTTTCCGGTCTGACGGTCGCCGATGATCAGCTCCCGTTGACCACGTCCGATCGGAATCATCGCATCAATCGCTTTGATACCGGTCTGCAATGGCTCGTTTACCGGCTGGCGGTAGATGACACCCGGAGCTTTGCGCTCCAGTGGCATTTCGTACAAATCACCTGCAATGGGTCCTTTTCCATCGATCGGGCTGCCGAGCGTATCCACAACGCGTCCCAACATTCCTTCTCCTACTTTAATCGAGCCGATTTTTCCGGTACGCTTTACAACATCTCCTTCTTTGATATTGGAGGAAACTCCGAGCAATACCGCTCCCACGTTATCTTCTTCTAGGTTCAGAACGATCCCCTGAAGGCCGTTTTCGAATTCAATCAGTTCACCGGACTGAACCCGTGTGAGTCCGTAGATACGTGCGATACCGTCTCCTACCTGGAGCACGGTTCCCACCTCTTCAAGTTCTTTTTCTGTTTTAAAGCCGGCGAGCTGCTCGCGCAGAATCGCAGATACTTCATCGGGTCTTACTTCTGCCATTGTAGGTATGATTAATTTTGTTGAATTGTTATCAAGCGTTCTGCAGGCCAATGCCTGCAGCAATTAGTTTTTTCTGACGTATGGATTCGATGAAAACTCTTTCGCAAGTTTACGAAGCTCTGCGGAGATGCTGGCATCATATTGTTTATCGCCGATACGGAGTACAAATCCCCCGATTAATTTCGGATCAATTTTTTCGATCAGTTCCACTTCTGATTTTCCGGAATTACTAACCATTGCATACACTTTTTTGCGCAGATTTTCATCGAGTCCGATGGCGGAAGTAACCTCTGCCGTAAGAATGCCTTTCTGTGTCTTGTATAAAGTGATGTATGATTTCGCGATGTGTTCCAGATACGCCTCACGGCTTTTGCGCGTAACAATTTCAAAGAAGGAAATTGACAGCGCATTCATTTTACCGCCGAATATTTTCCGGAGGATTTCCATTTTCTTATCCGATTGAATAATCGGGTTGGAAAGCAACAGGGACAGGTCGCGGTTTTGTGCACACGTGTCAGCAAACAGCTTCATGTCTGCCTGCACGGTATCAGTAACTCCCCTTTCCTGAGCAAGCTCAATCAGGGATTTTGCGTATCGCTTGGAAACCTTGGTCTCTACCATCTGTGGTCTTCGTAAACGAACGGAAGATTCCGGAGAATCATCCGTTACGGATTCAGTTTAAATTAACCTCTTTCATCAGATTCTGCATCAACGACTTTTGTTTTTCATCATTGCTCAGCTCCTGGCGAAGAATTTTTTCAGCAATTTCAATTGACATCACAGCCACCTGGTTTTTCAACTCGGCAATTGCAGCCAACTTTTCCGTATTGATACTCTCACGGGCAGAAGCCATGATTTTATTGGCTTCCGTCTGAGACTTCGTTTTCGCTTCCGCAATGATGGCGTCCTTCGCATCACGGGCCTCTTTCAACATCTGATCGCGTTCCGCACGCGCTTGCTGAATCAGGCGTTCATTACCGGCAACGAGTGCCGCCATTTCTTCCTTTGCTTTCTTCGCGGAATTCAGAGCATCGGCAATTGACTCCTCACGCTCTTTCAGCGATTTCAGAATTAAGGGCCAGGCAAACTTTCCAAGAAGAAACAAAAGAGTAAGGAACGATACGGACATCCAGAAGAGAAGGCCGATTTCGGGTTTGATCAATTCCATTGGTGCTGCGGGTATTTATGAATTAATTGAAGAGCGATTTTAAGAATAAACAGGACGACGGCACCAACCGTGCAATCGTCCTGTTGTGTTGCTGTTTTATGCTACTTTTAAAACAACGAGCAGGCCGACAACCATCGCGAAGAAGGCAGCACCTTCCACGAGAGCGGCAGTCAAGATCATGTTGGCACGGATGTCGTTGGCCACTTCAGGCTGACGAGCGAATGATTCCAGTGCGGAACCACCGATACGGCCAATACCCAAGCCGGCGCCTACGGCAGCAAGACCTGCGCCCAATGCAGCAACACCACCACCAAGACCAAGGTTGCCGAGGTTTTGTGCATCAAGAAGAATTGAAGATAACATAGTAATTGTATTTAAGGGTTAAACTGAATTCAGATTTAGATGATGGCCGCTTCTTCAACATGCGCATCATGACCTTCGGAATCATGATGATGTTCTTCAACGGCAGCCCCGAAGTAGATCGCCGAGAGGAAGGTGAAGACGTACGCCTGCAGGAAAGCCACGAGCAATTCCAATACCGTCATGAAGATCACAAACGCAACGGAGAGTATTGAAACACCCCAGCCCGCACCGGCACTCGATTCCCCGAAGATGAAAATGAGACTGAAGAAGGACAGGGCAATGATGTGTCCGGCTGTGATGTTTGCAAACAACCGGATGGTGAGTACGAACGGACGAAGAAATACGCCCAGCAATTCAATCGGTGTCAACAACACCAGAACACCAAGAGGTACGCCCGGCATCGCAAACACGTGACGCCAGTAACTTTTATTTGCCGAGAAACTGGTGATGATAAAGGTGAGAACCGCCAAGGTCAGTGTTACTGCAATGTTGCCGGTAACATTCGCTCCTCCCGGTAAAATCGGAATCAGGCCCAGGAGGTTATTAATCCAGATGAAGAAGAAGACGGTGAGCAGGTAGGGCATGAACTTTTCATACTTCGGACCAATACTCGCTTTTGCAATGTCATCCCGAACAAATATAACCAGCGGCTCAATCAGAGATTGCAACCCTTTTGGAGCTTCGCCTTTCCTTCGGGAATATGCTTTCGCAACAGAAATGAACATCCAAAGTATAAGAATGATGCTAAAAAACAGCGCTGCTACGTTTTTGGTTATTGAAAAATCAATTGTCGAAGCATTGAGTTCTTCATTAACTGTTGAACTTCCGGCAGGAATTGCTTCCATTTCATTCACCGTTTCAATTTTGCCTTTTCCATTCAGCTTATATCCTTTATACGTCATTTCACCGTGGTGAAAATTTCCAGACATGAAAGCTGTCAATCCGCGTTGACTGTTATAAAGAATCACCGGAAGGGGAACTGAAACTGCATGATGCCCCTCGCCCCACAAATGCCAGTCATGTGAATCGCCAATGTGCTTCATAATCATGTCGCCTGCATCGAATTTTTTCTTTGCCTGCCCGTGTGATTCAACGCCAGCTGCAGCTTCTCCGTGTACTTGTTCTATTGCAGCACCGTGTTCAGCTGAACCGGCAGAACTGTCAGCCTCACCGCTGGCCCAGGCCGGACAGGTAATTAGGACAAACAAAAGCGTCGCCAACATTGCTTTCGCTCTCGAAAAACACTGACTATTAATTAGTTGCAACATGACTTGAGAAACAGTTTTTTAAAGAAAGCGCAAAAGTAGTATTTACTTGCGAAAGAGCAATGAGAAAAACTATTTTGGAATCAGGTAATATGGAAAGTTTCGCGTTGATATTCAATGTATTATAAGCAAAAAAATTTGCAATTGCTGGATTTTCAGAGAACCTGAAAATTGCCCGGCTGAATCCCTCTAACGATTGGAAAAGATCAGCCTGCTCTATTTATCATTAGATTTTGAACCCGGATCTTATTTACCTCTCATTCCTGTAAAGAAAATTCCTCTGCCAGTATCCCGGAGATTCATAAAAAATGAACCTTTTGCTTAAAATCAAATTTTCCGGTCTCCACGAAATTTTTTCCAGACAACTGAAACTTCAAAGGCAGTGAACACAAAATAAAAAATCATAAAGGTGAGTATGAAACGCATTGCCTCTGCTTTATTGAAAACAGTATACAGCACAAGTATTCCCAGGTGCAGCATCAGCTTCAATGTTGTTGTACCAATGTAATACCGTACAAATACCTGTGGCCGTCCTTTCGCTGAACGGAGCAATCCAAAATGAAACAAGCAGGTGACCACCACAAAATAAACATAAATCGCCCAGCTTGTCCCGTCTACTTGTGCAGTCAAAAAAAACCTTCCAAGCAGCCACATGGCTGCTGCGATTAAAACTGCAAATGTTCCGAAAGTGACGAGGTAATTTTTCATTGCTAACAAATAACCCCGGACACATTGCCGGGGTCTGTTGAATTATTCTGAATAATTTTCCGGCCCTTCAATTGACAAATCAACCTGCTATTTCTTCCGGATAAAATCTTTGATGCTTAAATAAATTGCCGCTGCTACTGAAAGCAAACTAAACGACAAAGTACATACCGGAACCTTCCATCCCAGGTACTCATCCAGTTTCACTCCGCCCCATACTCCCAGTCCGATGATCACGAGCATTTGCGTGGCCATCGATGCATATCGCATGTAAGAATAATCAGGCTGATTTTTCTTTGGAGAGTTCGATGGGTTTGTCGGCATTATTGATGTCTTTTATTTCCGGACCCATATTGCAGGAGCCGGTAAATGTTGCACCCACTTCAACAACCAGTTTCCCGGTAACAATATCCCCGATCACCCTGGAAGTGTTCTTCAAGAACAATAATTCCGATACTGCGGTCTTGCCTTTAATGGTTCCGGAAACATCCGCATTCTGACTGTTTACGTCCCCCTCAACCATTCCGGTAGCGCCGATTACAACTTTAGCTTTTGAAATCACGTGACCGTAAACCGTACCGTCAATGCGAATGTCGCCATTCGAACGGATATCTCCCTCGATAACCGTTCCCGCACCTATCAGGTTGATGGATGATGAAGATCCATCGGCGCCTTTTGCGGTCGGGATAGTGTTTTTTTCTTTTTTGTTGAACATAGTATAAATTATTAAAAATGAAATATATACCCCTTATTTCAACATCCCATTGTTGAAAAAAGGAGGACAAATATAGAACAAAATCCGATGTAGCAAAATTGAGTTCCGTCCCGGGTATTCAACGGACTAATGACTACAGACTAAAATACCTGCCCAACTAAAAATGGCACAGAAATAATTAGTTTTACTGAATGCGCCTTTGCGGATTGATCTTTTTTTGTTTTTTACTGCTTCCGGACCGGGGGGTTTCACAAAATTTTATACTTATCGATTCCTGTGAAATCCTTACCGACACCGGGTATTCGCAGGGCTGTGCATGGGGAGATTACAACAACGATAGTTTCATTGATTTATTTGTTACCAACAACTGGACCCCTGTCAGCAATCTTTTTTACCGCAATAACGGTGACGGTACCTTTACAAAAATCACCGATCAGATTATCTGCACTGAAGGCGGCCGCTCCAACGGTTGCAGCTGGGCTGACTATAACAATGATGGCTACCTGGATCTGGCAGTAGCCAATGTAAATAATGAAAGCAACTTTCTATACAGGAACAATTCGGATTTCACATTTACAAAAATCACAAACGACGTCGTCGTATCCGACAGCAACTGGTCCTACGGCTGCACCTGGGGAGATTATGACCGGGATGGATTCGTTGACCTCTACATATCAAACTATCAGAACCAGCTGAACTGCCTGTATCATAATGAACAGGGTGATCATTTCACCAAAGTGTACAATTCAGCAGTATCATCAGATCCCGGCTGGTCACAATCTGCTGTCTGGTCGGATTTTAACAACGACAATTGGCCCGACTTGTTTGTCGCCAACAAAGGCTGCAATTTTTTATTCCGCAACAATGGTGATGGAACTTTTACCAAAATTACATCCGGAACAATTGTAACCGACACGGTCAATGCATTCGGCGCTTCTGCTGCAGACTACAACAACGACGGGCTGATTGATTTGTTTGTTGCCAACTGGAATGGAAAAAGTTCCCTTTATAAAAATCTTTCCGGTTTTAATTTTGAAAAAGTCATTGTTCCGGGCATGACAACCGGGATCGCTCTTACCGAAGGCAGCGCCTGGGGCGACTATGACAATGACGGGGATAAAGATTTGTTTGTCTCCAATGACGGTGTCGATTTTCTCTATGAAAATCTAGGCGCCGACAATTTTTTAAAAATTGAGAATATTCCAATGTGCACATTGGGACCGAATAGCAATGGTGTCGCCTGGGGGGATTATAATCGCGACGGCTTTTTGGATATGATGGTCGCAAATGGCGGTAACCACACCAACCAACTCTACAGGAACACCGGAAATTCAAATCACAGCATCACCGTAAAATGTGTCGGCGACAAAAGCAACCGTTCAGCCATCGGCGCTAAAATTATTGTCATTGCTGAAATCAACGGGACAAGCGTTCGCCAGGTGTATGAAATCACCTCACAGTCAGGTGGAGGATACGGCTCCCAAAACAGTATGCAAACTGTCGTGGGTATCGGCACTGCTTCCCGCGCAGATATCGTCCGGGTTCAATGGCCTTCAGGGAAGCTGTCCGAATTAAAAAACCTTAACAAAGATGGATTTTACATTATAGATGAAAGAGATGCGGCTGATGCAGCAAACACCCTCCTGCCATTCATTCACAACAATCCGTCTCCGGGAGCAACAACCATTTCCGGATATACACTGCAGGCAAACGACCGGGTTGAATTAGCTTTGTATACTTCCCTTGGACAAAAAGCAACTGCCTTGTCTGGTTTGAGTGATTTAACCAACAAATACTTCTTTTCTGTCAGCCCTGGCGATTACGGTCTCGAAAAGGGAATCTATTTCTATCGCCTGACAGTGAATCAATCCGTATTCACCGGAAAAATCATAGTACATTAAAAAAATCCCATGATCTGCTATTCATGGGATTCCCTGAGGTGTTTTACAGATTTTTCAGCGATAAAACATCCTGTAAAAATCTTCATACTTATCCGTCTTTTTTTCACGCATCAATGCCGGAAAATTATCAACGGATATCACGTACTGCTGGTAGCTTTCCGGATTGATGTTGCCATACACATCATCATTATCAAAAACATGACTGTTGTAGGAAAGCGCTTCTGCTTTATCGGCGAAGGATTTAATCACCATAATCTTGTTTCGGTGATCGAGCATCATTTCCATCATGGTATAGCCTTTTTGCCCATAATTGCTGCTGTTGAAGTCTGCAATTTTATTCTTTAGCCTGTTTCCGTCAACAGGTCCTCCAATCGCCTGGAAAATAATTATTACATAATGTATTGTATCAGGACTATAGGTAAATAACTTCACATTGGCCAATGTATCAACAGCGGGAACAGGATTCGTTTCAGGAACTGCTCCATTGGAATTGTGAAGAAAATCAAGAATGTTCTGCGCTTCGTCTTTTACCGGATCACTGCCATAGGTTCTGACGATGTCGTTGAGTGACGCTTCAAAAGCAGGCAATGGCTGCGTTTTCCCAATTGAAAGAGTCTTCAGCAAATCAAATTTCGGAGTCAGGATGCTCTGTGGAAACTGCACATCGGCCTCCCCTTTGCGTTTGATCACATCGGAATATTCTCCATTCAGATATTTTCGGTAAGTGTCTTCGTAAAAAATTTCAAGGTTGGATTTTTTATTCGCACGCTCCGCTGCGTAGTTCGGATTACGAATAATCTCTGCATATTCCGTATCCCCGTGTTTAGTCAGGATAATGTTTTTATAATATTCGGATTTCTGTGAGTTTCCCATCTGTGCATAAATCCTGTAAAGCTGATAATAGCTTTGCAACATGTATTTGTTGTCCGGATATTTCTGAAGGAGCTCTTCAAACATGGCAACAGATGCAGGGTAATCGTTGAGTTGCTCACGGTAGATCATGGCAGCATTGTAATAGGCATCGATGATCTTACGGGTAGATTTATCGAGGGCTTCCGGAGTGGAGGGGATGACCGACAGCATATCCTGCTTTTTCTTCTCGGCCGCAAGCTTGGGGTCTTTAATTTCTTTCTCTGCCGTTACTAAAGTATCTCCGGTAAGCGATTCGATGACGCTGACTACCGATTCCTTGTTGCTTCTTCTCCAGTTGTCTTCCAGTTTCCGATTGCCCCATTTCTTCGTGAATTCATTAAAGCCAAAACTGATGGCTTGCGTATTGTAAAAATACCAGTTGCTGCCTGAGCCTTTGTTCAGCTCATTGGCTTCTGCCGTGCGACTTTGTCCAAAAATCTGGTTGACCTGTTCTTCCTCAGCCTGCTTTTTCTTTGACTCTTCCTCCGCTTTTATTTGATTGTCGACAAGTTGCTGCTGTTGTTCAGGAGTCATCTTTGCAAGGACTTGCAGACTGTCTTCCGTCGAAATCACATTAAGGTTTCGGACGAGTTTGGTGAGGCTGTTTCTGCGGTTGAGCACATCCGTGTAATCCGGATGGTCATTGGATAATGCAGTAACTGTGCTGTCGTAATACGCCTGCGCGTTCCGGTAATCGGGTTTTGCAAAGTAAATCTTTGCAAGTTCCAGATAGGAGAGAGCCTTCTGATTCTGGTTGGTGGTGCTTGCACGAACGGATTTATTCAGGTTATCGAATTCTTCATCCGGTTTGCCTTCCTTTTTTGCAAGGCCTGCAAGCGCATAATAAATCTGGTCAAGAAAGTCTCTGTTCTTGGGATCTTTTTGAAGTTTCGCAAGTTCTTTTTTTACTTCTTCACCATTCTTGCTGTTTGCATCATAACAGCGTGCACGATTGATCCTTGCATTAAAAGCCATCTCGTACTTCGGGTTCATCTTGATCACCTTTGAATACAACTGAAACGCCTTTTGATAATTTTCCTGCTGCTGATACAATTGAGCAAGGATGAACATAAATCGAATTCTGTCTTCTCGTTTTGGAGCAAGGATGGATGCTTTTGTCAGGTCTTCAATCGCTTTGGGATAATTTTTCGTCTGCAGGTAAAAGTCTGCATTGACAGCTGCCAGTTCCCATTTGTTTTTCCTCGGAAAATCTCCCTGGTTACGCAGGTAATCCAACTTGTCCTCTGCTTCTTTTAACTGGGTAAGCTCAAGGTACGTTTTTGCGATCCACAAAGAGCCAAGGTGCCGGGTGGGTTCTTTTTTATAGGTGACCTCGACATATTTGAAAGCCTCCATGGCTTCAAAGTAGTCGTGTTTAAAAAATAAACCTTTCCCGTACAGCAGCCAGTTATCGTCAATCCACTTTTCGGAATTGGGTTTTTCATTTCCGTTTTTATCGATGATTGTATGTCTGGCGATGACATTGGAAGTACGCTTCATCGCATCATCCATCTGCGGATAAACAGTTTTAGATTTCTCAGCATTTGCGTACTGGAAAACTTTCAGGATACGGTCGTACTTGTCTTCGTGAGCGGCAGCCAGTTTATCGGTTCCTTCTTCGAGTTTAAGTCCTGCATTGTAATACCCGTTGTAGTGAGCGCTGAGGTTGTGGAATGTCCTGGTAAACATGGAATCCTTCGTATTGGAACACGAAAGTCCGAAAATGGACAAGACAGCCAGGATAAAATAGGCCGGCAGTCCGCTGCGTCGAAAAATACTGCGGGAAATCATCGGATGATCAATAACTGTAAAATTGCGAAAATATTGTGGTGTTCTGAGGCCGCAAGATAAGACAATTTCGGGGATTTCAGCTGCTTCGGGTAGTCTCAAATCGGTAATACTGAACGATTTTAGCCTTTCCTGCTGATCCGTCTTTTCCTTTTGGCACACAGCTGTTTCTGAAATCTGAATTCCAATAGAGGGGTAACGGGAACTACCCGGGTTCGTTCCGGTTGATTTGCCTGGCCAATACTTCAGTCGGAAGGAAGCACGTACTGGCGCCCCTTCCGGATTCCGAATTTAAGTAAACCATTCTCTTTACAAATAACTCCATTGTTCCGTCAATTCTGGTATTTGATTAAAGCGATCCGACAACTTATCCTTACAATGGACAAGGACATTGGTGAACCTGTCAAATAGAATTTTCCTCCTTTCTTTTCCGGGAGAAAAGTGAGCCAATAACCCAACTGAATTCACACGCGAC
Organism: Bacteroidia bacterium; assembly: GCA_035438225.1. Lineage (GTDB taxonomy): Bacteria > Bacteroidota > Bacteroidia > AKYH767-A > 2013-40CM-41-45 > JADKJP01. Next base: position 6,094 of record DAORHY010000042.1, on the reverse strand, counting down.
ACTGTCGTTTTCAATGTTCACGAAGGGTTTGCTTTTCTCAAGTTCCTGACCGGCTCAATACCAGAAGATAAAAAAGGATTTCCTGAAGGAAATTAACCACACTGATTGTGACCAATAATGATATTGAAGATGTCAAAACCAAAAGGAAAGACTGGTAAAAAGTAATTGAACAATGTCTTGAGCTCCTTAGTGCTCTTCCAGGTACTTTTTAGGAGTGCTGTGAGCGGGAATATTTTTTTTCAATTCAAGGCGGGGACAAGAAAGAAACAGAAACCAGGTATCTGAAGACAAACTACAAAGGAATTTAAAAGGAAATCTATCACTGAAGTTTCCGGCCTGAGATATTGCCTACAATTTACTGCGCCCTAAAGATGTATCTAGAGGTGCCTTTGTTTAAATTATTTTTCCATATCTTTATTTCAATGTTTTCATTCCGGCGGATTGGCCAGGGGGCAATCCGGATGACATTTAAAGTTTTTCCGGCTTACAGGTCCCTGTAATTGAAATGCAGGGTTTCGTCAACATCAAAACCAAAAAAAATGAAAACCCCCTGCTTCCTGATCATCCTTGTGCTGTTTTTTTCTGTCAACGCCGCCTTCTCCCAGCTTTCCTGGTCCAGAGTCTGGGATCAACGTTATGGCGGAAATGCCGGTGATTACCTGATGAGTTACAAGACTGCCCCGCATCACGGCTTTATACTGGCTGGCAAAACTTTTTCTGATTCTTCCGGCAACAAGACTACACCGCACTTTTCTCCAGGTGCTGCCGACTACTGGATCGTAAGGGTTGATTCCCTCGGAAACAAACTTTGGGAAAAAGATTTCGGCGCAAGTGGTGACGATCAAATGACTTTTATAGATCGCACAGCCGACGGCGGATACATCTTAGGTGGCAGTTCCGGTTCTGCTGCCGGAGGAGATAAATCACAAAACACACAGGGTGGATTGGATTACTGGATCATTAAAACGGATTCGGGAGGAACCATTCAATGGGAAAAAGACTTCGGTGGCACTGATGATGATAATTTGTATTCCGTTCAACAAACCTTTGATGGAGGTTATCTCCTCTGCGGCGATTCCCGTTCGGGTGTCGGAGGAGACAAAACATTTGGGCACTATGGTGCGGCCGATTTCTGGATAGTAAAAACAGATTCTCTCGGAGTAAAACAATGGGATAAAGTGTTCGGTGGGTCCGCATACGAACGCTTTATGGCAATGAAGAAAACTTCCGATGGAGGATTTTTACTTGGCGGAGCCACACAATCCGGAGTCAGCGGGAACAAAACCACAACCGGCCGCGGTTTTATAGACAACTGGATCATTAAAATTGATTCGGCGGGAAACAAGCTATGGGAAAAAGATTTCGGTGGTAGCGGAGATGATTATTTGACAGCAATAGGTCAAGGAGCGGACGGAGGCTATTTGCTGGGCGGCTGGTCAACATCCGGGATAAGCGGCGACAAGACACAGCCCAGCCGCGGACATGACGATCTCTGGATATTAAAAACAGATTCCTTGGGAACCAAATTATGGGATAAAGATTTTGGAGGAACGGCAAATGAGGATGAGTTTACCAGTATCTATCCTACGCCTGACGGCGGATACCTTCTGGGTGCGACCTCATATTCCAATGCAGGCGGCGATAAAACCGACGACAACCTGGGCGTTGAACAACCGTGGTTGATCCGGATTGATTCCCTGGGAACAAAGCTCTGGGACAAAACCGTATTCACAACCGGTCACAATGAAGCAGGATTCGCAATGGAGGCAGGAGACAATAAGTGCTACATCGTTTTGACTGCTGACAATGGTGTGACAGGCGGAGATAAAACCCAGGACGCATGGAACAACAGCAGTGATTTATGGATCGTAAAATATTGCCAGGGCAAAAGCACCGGAACAGAGGCAGATGAAACTGCTTTGGGTACACTTAAAGTCTTTCCAAATCCGTTCAAGAATCAAATACATGTGGGCTGGTATTCGGATTCCCCGCTACCTTTCCGGACATACGTTTCACTGTATGATGTTTATGGAAAAAAAATCCTGACACAGGATCTTAACGGTGAAATAACCCTGAACACCTCCGGCCTTTCTGCAGGGGTGTACATCCTGGAAATGAAGTGTGGAGCAATTTACAGGGTGGAGAAACTAATTAAATAGAGGAGACTGTTGTTGCTTGTTTCATCCGCCCGGCAATCGTGCTTGCAAAAACTATCTGCAGTGTATGGTATAGCATCAGGGGCAACAAGATCATACCTGCTGTGGAGGCATGCTGAAAGAAAACACTTGCCATCACCGAACCATGCACGAGTGATTTCTTTGACCCGCAGAAAATTACAGTCTTTGCGTCTGCTTCCGGAAATCCGGAAATCTTACTAAAAGAATACAACGTGCCAAATACTAAAAAGAACAACGCAGCCATTCCTGCACCCAGCATGAGCAGTTGATTCATTCCAAAACCGGCGAAAGCATCCTTTGCAAAGGAATGGGAAAAGGCCGTGTAGACAATTGCCAAAATTACCAGCTGATCAAAAAGCCTGAGTTTTTTCTTATGCCTTTCAGCAAAATTTCCCAGCCGGGAATGAAGCAACATACCGAGAACTACCGGCATCAGAATCTGAACCATCAGCTTGAATATAATTCCTGATGTTTCAATCTCTCCACCTGCATTCTTCAGGATAAAACTCATCCACATTGGAGTGACAAATACACCTGCAATTCCGGAAAGGCTCGCGTTGAATATCGCAGCCGGTATATTTCCCCCGGCAATCGACACCATCACAACAGATGTGGAAACGGTGGAGGGCAATACACACAGATAAAAGATCCCTGTCCATGTCGCAGAAGATCCTACTGAATCAAACAATGGACGAATCAACAATGCAATCACCGGAAACAACACAAATGTTGCCGACTGAATCACGAGGTGCATCCTCCAGTTTCGCAACCCGTCGGCAAATTTTTTCGGATCCTGCCTCAGTCCATAGAAAAAAAAGATGAGCGTAATCCCGTAACCCGAAATCTCCGTGAGCGAAAAGAAACCTGTCTGCACACCTGTTTCGGGAAAAAACCTGGCAAGTAAAATAACTGCCGCCAGTGAAGGCAGAAACCAATCCATTCCAACCCGTGAAAAACTATACTTCAAAATTGCAGGATTATTTCTGAACCATCAGCTTCATTACTTCAGATGCACTACCGTCTGACAACAGAATGAAATAAGAATACATTCCATTCGCGAAGGTTGCAGAAGGAATCTGCAATTTGCCAGAAATCACAGAAATCTCCTTTTCGAAAACTTTCTGTCCAAAAGAATTATACACCACAAATTCAGATCCTGGTGAAACCATATTGAAGCTAACAAAGGCATCGCCTGTCGCAGGATTGGGCACTGCCGGAGAAAGGACGGGCCGTGTTCCGGATGCTAAAGAAATGCCAGTTGTATTCGTAACCACTCCAATTTCCAGATTGTCGAAATAAAAACCGTCAAGTTCCTGGAATGCATCCGATACAATCTGAAACCGGACAAGGATGTCCTGACCCAGGAAATCAGAAAGACTCATTTCTTCATGCACCCATTGCGGCTGATTGCCGTCAAATACGGGCTCTCCGAAAGCCTGACTTGCAGAACCGGTAACTGTGTACTTCCCGCACAAAGCTGTCCAGCTTGCCCCATTGTCGGAAGAAACCAAAACCTGCACATAATCATAGCCGGTTTCGACGCTCCATTTTGCATCAAATGACAATACCGCATCTACTGCACCGGATAGGCTTACCCCATTCGATAATGTCAATGCATTTACATTGTTGGCTTGATATGTATTGAATGGCGAATCCGTAAACGAAGTCGATGCCGAAACGAAATCCTCAGTGGTTATATCCCAATCTGTTGCTCCTGTATTCCAGCCTGCAAGACTGGAACAATCATCCGTAAAAATGGAAACAGGTGTTCCATAGACGCGGGAGATTGTATCCCCTTCAACAAACAGGCCATTATTCACTGCAACGACAAAGCGCACAATATCGCCGGGAACAATCGCCGGGTTCAATGTATAGGTTATCGAATCATTCAGTGTCTGGAGAACCGACATTCCGGAAAAAGCTACCAGGCTGCCGACGGAAAGAATGTTCGAAGACAGGGGTATCAGCGAAACAGTGATTGTACCTGTTGAATCCAACCCCAATAGCTGATAGCTGAAAGGGAAAGTATTTGAAAGGGAAGAAACATAGCGCAATTCTTCGTGTCTGACAACACCATATCTTCCGGCAAGGCGAGCCAGTGTAATATTGGAATACATACTTCCTTTGCACAGGTCGATAATTCTTCCGGAAGCCGGCCAGAAACCATCATTACCTTCACCCACTTCCGGAGTCATCGCGAATACCTTTGGCCTTACCTGTTGATCGCCATACATCCAGTCGTCGGAGCTGCCATTCACAGTATAGTTTACGGTCTGATTTGCCGTCCCGACAAGAAAATGATTGTATTTGGTAAGTTCATGACCATAAAAATCAAACAACATAGAATCGGGAGTAAATACATTGGTTCCAAAACCCCAAGGCACAATGTGATAATTTCCAAACGTGTGATAATTTAAAGCCAGCCTGAATTCATGAGAATTTGTGAAATTCCTCATCGCTTGCGTTTCCGGCTCACTAAACGCAGAAACACCGCGATAAGTACCATCGCCTGTGTTGGGAGAAGACCCGACATCGTCCAACCCCCACTGCTCTCCATAATTCCTGTTGAGGTCAACACCAAATTCTCCGTCAAGGTTATCACGAAGGTTCTTTCTCCACATTCCTCCGCCGAAAGGGTCCGTTGTTTCGTTATGGATATATCCGTCAGGATTGATGCAGGGAATAAAATACATTTCCGTATTATCAACAAGGCTGCGAATCGTTGAATCATTGGCATAATTTTCCAGCAGGTACCACATATAATAAATTAACTGTGAGATGGATTCCGGTTCACGCGCGTGATGCAGGGCAGAATACAAGACTTCCGGTTCAGCTTCATCGGCCGAAGGGTTGTCTGAAATTTTAACATAATACAACGGACGCCCTTCTATTGATGATGTTGTATCAATCGGCTGCCGCTCAGTAATCAGGTTAGGGAATTCCAATGTCATGGAATCCAGAATATTCATCAGTTGAGAATGGGTAAAGAACCCGCCCATGCTGCCAAGGTAAAAATGCACAGGTACTGGGTACTCCGGATTCAGGTCACCGCAGGTCACCGTACTGGATGAAAATCTTTCGTTTGAAGTACCTTTATTTTGTTCACGGTAAAATTTCTTCACGTCGTTCACCAAAATTTCCGTACGGAAACCAGCATGTTCAATTTTTTTTAGTTCTCGATCACTGAAATCAGATGTGAACCATACGTTCCTGCGGTAGTCACCTTCTGTCAGATCAATCCCGAGTTTTGCAAGTTCAGCAGAGGATTTGCCGTCAAACCAGATTTTCACACGGGAATACAGCGCATCCTGTGCCGAACTGAAAATTGTCGTTCCAAGAAGCATCAATAAAACAAGTTGTCTTTTCATTTATCGCATACAATTAGTAGGAGTAATTTGTTTGTCCAGTATCCTGTTCAATCATCAACAGTATTCCGAAACTTAAAAAACGGCCGGGATCCGTAGTGCATTCCGGATCACATTGTGCCAAAGGTAAAATAATTAAGCAGTCTGTTACAGGATTCTGCAGGATGAGATTGTCATAATTTCAATACCCTGATTTTTTCTCATAGCTTTGTCTTCTTTTCGGAACAATGGCAAAAGATAAAAAGAAACGGACATTGATGAGCCGGCTGAAAAGCCGGTTCAGGCTGGTGGTGATGAATGAGGAGACTTTTGAAGAAAAAGCATCCTTTCGTTTACGCCCGCTCAATGTTTTCGTTAGCTTTGGCCTTGGAGCAATTCTCCTCGTTATTCTGACCTCCTTTATCATTGCATTCACAGGGCTGAGGGAATACATACCCGGTTATGCCGACCTGAAAACCCAACGGCGTGTGCTTTACCTTGTTCAGAAAACCGATTCCATGGAAATGGCACTTGCGTCAAGGGATCAGTACATTGAAAATATACGCAAAGTTG
>DAORHY010000041.1:0-16472 GCA_035438225.1 Bacteroidia bacterium | reverse complement strand
AAAAGGCAATTGTATCGTTGTCTTCGTTTACAATATCAGCCGGAATTTCTTTTTGTTCATGTTGTATGTTTTAACGGGTGAAATGTAATTCAATTATTTCCTGAAATTGGAATATTAAGATAATTTAAGAAATCACCCCCTGATTTGTTGCCGGATTTCTGATAAATACTCAGGAGTGAATGGTTATTGCACCCGGATCGGAAGGCCAATGATCTGAGGCCATGAAATAGATTTTAAATGCTGTATGAAACGGGTTACGGTAAATGCGCATACTGTTCACCTGCACTTTTTCTGAAATGTATGTGGATTCCGATGCGGGAATACAAATCAAAAATTAATCTGTAAAAAAAGGTTTGGTTGATTCAACCATTGGCTGAAGATACTGTGGTGAAAGTGAGTCGGGAAGGACGGAGAAAAAAAATGTTCAATGAGCAGCAGTGATAAAATCTTTCTCCAACTCGGCAATACGATCATCAATTTTCTTTAACAATTCCGATTTCTCATTTGCAGAGCTCAAAGCCTGAGTGTCATTGGTGGAAAAATGTCTGAAATAAAAACTGCCTATTTCAAGCAATACTTTTTCTTTCAGGTTATAGCTTCGGTTCAATTCTTTGGCAAGGTCTGATTTGGATTTCATAAAATTCTTTTTTCAATTAATTGACGAAATAAAAATAAGGGATAAAGGTAGCTGAGAATGTGACGGATATCATGATGCGGGGAACAGTTTTTTCTTTTTCTGTTTTCATGGTAACAGACTGGAAGGGGAGGAAGGACAGTATTAAGTATTAAAAAATTGGCCGGTTTTTATACTACCATTTTCCTTGTAGTTCAATTTCTTCCTGATTGTTCTGAATTCTACCTGAAAGCCGGACACAACATCAACCTATTTCATTCTCGGCTGGTGAAAATCCATTTTCATTCATGAAATCAATCGGGTGCATTAATTCTTTCAAATTGAGCTGATTAATAGATTTATGGACATCCGGAGGGGAATTTTTATTCATTTCACCCTGAAAAGGATGAGTTTTTTAACCCAAGATAGAAACATTGTCAGTCTTCTGTAATTATAGGTTCTGAGCTTCCAAATCCCAGAAAAACTTCTAATTTTGCACCACTAATCTCAACTCATTTAAACTAAATAATAGCATGAAAAGACAATTACTTATTGCGGCCTTATTTCTGGTGAGCCTTGGTGCTTCTGCCCAGTATGTTTGGCTCAGCCAGTCCACTGGTTTGATTCCGGTTTCTTCCGGAGTACGCTTTGTGAGCGTGGTGGATTCCAATACTGCCTGGATCTCGACGTATGATGGTTCCGGTGGTGGCGCGAACCGTACTGATTTCTCAAGAACTACCGATGGCAATACCTGGACACCCGGTAACATTCCGCTGGGACCAGATTACGATTGGTCAATGATCTTCGGACTGAATGCTGATACTGCATGGGCGGTATTTTATAATGCTACAAACGGTTCCGGCGGTGGAATCTGGAAAACAACAGATGCCGGCTTGAACTGGACACAACAAGGTGGCGGTTCTATTTTTGATGCGAATTCGTTCCCGAACGTTGTTCATTTTTGGGATGCAGACAATGGTTTTGCGATGGGTGACCCCAATCCGTCTGATTTTGAAATTTACACAACTTCAGATGGTGGTACTACCTGGATTCCGGTTCCGGGAGCAAATATTCCCCCGGCATTGAATGGTGAATATGGTATTGTCGGTCACTACAATGTACACGGTGATACCATCTGGTTTGATACCAATGTTGGCCGTGTTTTCCGTTCAATTGACAGAGGACAGAACTGGACAGTTGCAAGTACCGGTCTTACGATTCCGGCTAACAACGCAATGGATATTTGTTTTTACAACAATCTTGACGGGCTCGCACGTGTATACAATGGCACTACCGGTGCCAATACAATGAAAGTAACGCACGATGGTGGTGACACCTGGACTACAGCAGTTCCGGTTGGTAATTTCTTCGGTTCGGATGTGAAATGGGTTCCAGGAACACAATCAACATTGGTTTCTACCGGTGCAGCTACTGGTTTCATCGGTTCTTCCTACAGTGCTGATGGTGGTTTGAACTGGGTGGATATGGAAACTGCTGATCAGCGTACTGCGCTTGGAATTGCTGATTCGATCCACATGTGGACGGGCGGATTTACTGCAGATGCTCAAACTGACGGTATCTATAAGTGGGTATTTATTCCATCCATTTCTTGTTCTGATGCTTCTATTTCCCCGGGTACCGCTACAGGTTCTGATACTGCTGTTTGCGGAAATGATACAGCTACATTCACTTCAACAGGTGTTGTTGCTCCGACAATTGGTGATTTTTCCGGTGTTAGCTGGGTGATATCCAGTGCTGACATCTCCGGTTCTTCTGATCCGCTGAATGATCCGAGCCTCGTTGCTTCTTACCGTTTCACGTTCCCGGCACCTGCAACAAGCACACGTACCTTCATCAATGATGGTACCCTGATTGGCGGACAAGTGCCGTACGGCGTATACTACTGGACTCCTGTTGTTTTTGGTAATGCAGTTCAGGCCAGCGCAGGTACACCGGTTTTCCTTGGCGATCTTGCTCTTGACCCGAATTGTACATACGCTGGAACTTCCATTCAGCTTCACGTTTATGATCCGCTTTCTCCCGCTTGTACCGGTTTAAATATTACCTGCGCTGATCCAAGCATCACTCCGGGTAGTACTGCTGCAAGTGACACCACTCTCTGTGATGGTGACTCCGTGGTTGTAACAGCCAGTGGAATGGTTGCACCTACAGAAGGAGATTATGCCGGTGAGAGCTGGGCTGTTTCAACTGCTGACATTTCCGGTACTACGGATCCGCTGAATGAGCCGAGCATTGTGTTAACCTACACTTTTGCTTACGGAACTTCAACTTCTACACGTACGTTCATTAATGACGGACAAACTATTGGTTCATCGCTTCCGTATGGTATTTACTACTGGACACCGATCGTGTTTGGTAATGCAGTTGCAGCGACAAATCCTCCGGTGTTCCTGTTCGACTTAACACTTGACCCGAACTGTACCTATGGCGGTACTTCTGTTGCAGTGAATGTGTATGATCCTGCTGATCCTGCATGTACTGGAGTTGGCATTGCTGAAATCAATGCTTCCCAGCTTGCGGTGTTCAGTCACATCAATGCAGCTTCCGAAATCGATATCCGGATCAATGCTGCTGCGTATGGCAAAACAAGAATTGAAATCCTCGATTTGATGGGCCGTCAGGTTTATTCAAATACTGTTTACGTAAGCAAAGGTGTAAATCATGAAATGGTCAATGCACAAAACCTCAGTGCCGGTACTTACCTGATCCAGGTTGAATCAAATGGTATCAAGGCTGTAAACAAATTGGTGAAATTCTAATCTTTCACTCCCAATTAAAAGAGGCTGTCTTCTCATAAAGGCAGCCTCTTTTTTTTAAATTATCCAATACCGGCATTTATTTTCTTCCCGCCAGCAAATGAAAATCTAATCTGTCCATTCAAATCCTTCCGCTTTCGGAAGGTCATTGATCATCGAAATGCCAAGTTCAGGCGGACTGGTCAGCTTTCTGGTCAGCGTGTCAATCCAGGCACCGTCAACGGTTATGATAGCGCAATGGGTTCCATCTTCCCTTGTAATTTCATGACGGAATGAAAACCTTGAATAATCTTTTTTCAACCGCAGCAGCTGAAGATTAATACTGCTTTGTTCTCCAAACCTAATTTCTCTGCGAAATATACCTTCTTCTCTGAAGAGAACAGGTCCAAGATGCAATTCCTGTAACTGCCGTATGGTTAAACCATGTTCCTCCAGGAATGAGGTCCGTATTTGAGCGGCTAAATCATAATATACTGAATGACGCAAATGATAATTCGGGTCCAGGTCTGACCAACGCAGCTCAAGATTTTTTTTATATACTTTCATGGAAGAGAATTTTTTTAGTCAGCACCGGCAATTCCGGAGGCTTTCCTGAATTTATAAATTGTGTGCAAGACAACAGTGATCATTATAATAATTGCCCCGAAATAAAATCCAGAATTTAGAATTTTACCTTCTCCTGCAAAAAGCACTGCCAGAATTATTCCATAGACTGGTTCCAGGTTCAGCGCCAGTCCCATTGTAAAAGCAGATACTTTCCTTAATGCATCGAGAGAAAGCACCCAGGTGAGCACCGTACACACCAACGATAGGATGAGCAGATAAAATATATCCATATCATTTGGAAAAAATGTACTTGTGGGTTGAATTGCCAGGTATACCGGCATTAACAGTGTGAGGAATAACAAGCCGCTGGAAAGTTCAACGAGGCTGATGGTGAGTGCTTCGTAGTGACCTGCAATCCGCTTGTTCAGTGTGGAAAAGAGAGCACTTAGCAATGCACTGATGACACCAACAATAATTCCGGCAGAGGCGCTTAAATCAGAATTATAAATGGTCGCTATCCCTGCCAGAGCAAACAGACTGAAAACAATATCGGCATAATCAAACCTTGTTTTATTCACCAGGGGTTCAAGAATGGAAGCGAACAAAGCAATCGAGGAAAGGCAAACCATGGCTACACTGATGCTCGATAGTTTAATTGATCCGTAAAAAGTTACCCAGTGTAGCATCACTAGAATACCAATACCGCCGATCCGGATAATTTCTTTCCTTTTAAGAGTTGGAAAGGACTTCCTGAAATACATCATCACGGCAATAGCAAGGCTGCTGATGAACAGACGATACCAAACCAATAATCCTTCATTCAGGCTGATCAGCTTGCCCAGGAGCCCGGTAAATCCCCAGAGAAAAATTGCAGTATGCATTTTCAGGTAAGCTGTACGCATGGTTATTCAAACTAATTGTTAGGTCAGTATCGAGTGAGTGAATGGAATCCCTTCAGTCTTGATTGGAAAATTCGTGAATCGCATTCCATACCTCAATAATCGGTAATCCCATTACGTTGAAATAGCTGCCTGCAATTCTGTCTATAATGGGAATTGCAACGGCGTGATCCAGAGCCAGGGATTGTTCGAACAGATACGGTTTCCTGATGCGGATAAGGAATTGAATTTCTTCATCGGAACATGGATTCATTCCTGCAGGAAGGCAGTCCTGTGCACCATAAGCACCGGCTTTGTCGAATGGTTTGTAATGGTCTACATAATCTGTGATTTCCTGTTCATTCAGCTTCCTGAACCAGACTGTACTCTGTGAATAGAAATCAATGCTTTTATTAACAGTGGTCAGGCTGACCCCGGTGTAAACCTGGTGATCTCTTCCCTGCAGTTTCTGAAGCATCCTGATCGCATCATCACGGTCGGCTGGCTTCCCGAGCAATTCCCCGTCACACCAGACGATTGTGTCTGCGGTTAAAAGCAGGTCATTTTCTTTCAGTTCGTCGGTGAATGCTTCAGCCTTGTGTTTGGAAAGGTAAATTGCAATTTTCTCCTTTTCTAAATGTGGAGGAAATTCTTCAGGAACGTCTTTCAGTCTTATTTCCGGGTTTAATCCAATGCCTTCAAGCAGTTGCTTTCTGCGCGGGGAACCGGATCCAAGAATCAGGTGGTACTCTTGACTCATAATTTACGTGGTGAACAGAGTGGGGGTGATATCATGGAATTACCTTCAGATTTTTTCTGTCTGCAATGAACGGAAAGTATTCCATAAAGATGTATTCAGGACGCACAACAACTGCTTCTTTACCCTTCAATGATGAATCAATCAGGATAGAAAATAGTAGTTGAACGGAATCATTGTCAGTATTCCTGCAAGCATGATTAGCTTGGTGAACAGGCTCGCATAATAATAATCCTTTTTCTCGGAAGCTGAATGGATCAGGTAGGCGAGTGCAAGAAATGGCACAAGGAACATAGAAAACAGCCACCAGAAATTGATTACACTATTGTTTAAAAAGAATTGATTGAAGACCACGTAAATCAGGGTCCCTGTCAGGATCAAACTTAAATAAACAGCATATTTCGATTTTTCTAATCCCAATCGCACGGGTAGAGTTTTATATTGTGCTTTCTCATCACCCAAAACATCTTCCATATCCTTGATCAGTTCTCTCGTGAGGCTTACAGAAAAAGCAAACCCGGCGTAACACATCAGGTACACAAAGTTCCTGTAAAATTCAGGTTCATACAACCCGACAATTATCAGTGTGAGTGCACTTAAAAAGGAGATGAGGATATTGCCGGATAACATTCTGCGTTTGTAATACGAGGAGTACATCCACAGGGATGCGGCTACAAAAACCTGAACAAGTGCCATCATGGGATGGTGTATGGTAATAGCAAGCCAGGCTCCAGCAATTATTCCGGAAATACTGAAAATCACATACAGCCTGCGCGCATTCCCCGCAGATATTTTCTTGCCGATAATAACAGAACCCGGTTTGTTCACTTCATCAGCAGTAACATCAAAAATATCGTTGATGATGTATCCGCCGGCGGCAATCAGAAGGGTCGAGCACACTAAAATGATAAAATATAATTTTGAAAGATGTTCAGGGTATTCTCCTGTTATAGCAAACTCCGTTTGAAATGCAGGAAGGATGATACAATACCGTACCAACACCTGCGAGAGTGCCATGAGCAAAAGGTTGGGCAAACGAATGAGTCGAAAGAGATACATTTAAATGGATTAGCGTAGAATGGTTGCCTTACAGATCCAGGGGGTTCTTGAAAATGGGTTAGCTTTAACGTGAGCGTATTACTTCTTTTCAATACCAGGCTATCCGGCTGCAGTTGCATCGGGCGAGGAGCCCGGAATTTGAGAGGGCCATTTCCCATGCAATCGCATAACTTGTTCAATGATGTCACGGACGCACCCTTCTCCACCCTTGATGGGAGATACATAAATGCTCAGTTCCCTGATTTCAGGGGCTGCATCCAGGGGGCATACCGGCGTGCCAATCCGTTGCATTACCTGATAATCGGGAAGGTCATCGCCCATGTACAGGATTTCATCCGGCTGAAGATCATAGGAATCAATTAGTTCGTCCAGCTTCTCACTTTTATTTTCAACACCAAGGTATACATCCGTAATTCCCAGGTTGTTCAGACGGGTTTTTACAGATTCTGATTTTCCACCGGAAATGATGCAGATTCTGTATTTTGCCTTCACTGCTTCGTGCAGGGCGTATCCGTCGCGTATATTCATTACCCGAACCAGTTCAGAGGGCATTACAAGAACAGATCCGTTCGTGAGAACACCGTCAACATCGAAAATCATGCACTTGATTTTCGCGAGTGATTGTTTGAAATTGGAATTCATGCCAGCAAGTATATGGAAAATTAAAGAAGGGGTCCGGAATGCTTTTCTATACTTTTCGTGATCAACGAATAGATACTGGCATATTCGGGATATTGCAACAGAAGATTCAGATGTTTCTCAATGGTTTCACTGTCGCCTCTTCGGGCCGGGCCGGTTTGCATTGCAGATGGCGGATGGTTACGAATCTTAGTGGCAGTTTCCTGGATCAGCGGCCGCAGGATGTCAAAGGAAAGATTGTTTTTTTTCAATAATTCTTCAGCAATAACAAACATGTGATTGGAGAAATTATTTGCAAAGACAGCTGACAGATGAAGTATTTTGCGTTGATCTGAATTTAACCAATGCAAATGTGTACTCAGGCTGCGGATGGCACGCAACAGCTTGTTTTTTGTTGCCGGGCTCCTCACTTCCAGGCAAAAGGGAATGTCGTTGACTTTTAATTGTCTGGTCAGTGAAAAGGTCTGCAAAGGATAGGCAACTCCTGCGTGTTCAAATTCTCTGGGAAAAACATTGACAGAGACGCTTCCAGAGGTGTGTGCGACCAGGGCTTTTTTATTCGAAATGTAAGGCAGGACATCGGGAATCACTTCATCCCGGAGTGCAATGAGATAGAAATCAGCTTTTGGATTCAGTAATTCAGGATTTGTTGCATAGTCGCATTTTAGCTTCTTTGCAAGCAGAGAAACATGGGGTGCTGTTCTCCCAAAAACCTGGAGAATGGAGTGCCCGGATTTCTTCAAAGCAGGTCCGAGATGTGTGGCTACATTTCCGGAACCAATCAGCACTATTTTCATGATGCTGTATTTTCAGCGGAATTGTTCCTTCTGTTTTTTCGCAACATTTTTCTGACGGCCATCAATGATCCAATGATCATCAGGATACATCCCAGCCAGAGAATATTTATACCGGGGAAAATGATGGCTTTCATGATCACAAAATCACGCTTGTTTTCTTTCTTTTCACTGACACTAAGGTCGATTTTTCCGGTGGAAGGGTCAATTTTATTAAACGTAAATTTCAATCCGAGTTCATCGAGGTAAGAGTCCTGGGTGTAAATCATGAGATCCCGGATCAGGAAGATGGGCTCACTCCGGTAGTTTTTTCGGTTAATGTCTTCAATGCGCAATTGAGCGGCAACGGCAAGATCGGTTGGATGCAAGTGATATTTTTCCCTGTCCAGATCTTTGTTGAGTCCCTCCAGAATCACAAAGCTGTTGCTGGTCACAAAGGTGTCGCCAATTGCAAGTTGTTGGGTTTTCGGTGCCTGATATTCATCTCCCGCGTTTTCTTTGGCATTGTTATCCAGTTCCGCATACGTGATATGAGTGTATATATCTTTCGTTAAAAAATGCTCCGTGGCTGGTTCTGCAACATTACCCATACGTTCATTCAGCTGGATAAAGGGTTTTAATTCAAATGATTTTTCCTTCAGGCCTGTTTTTGGATTCAATCTGAAATACTCAATGGTATAATAAACGTGGACACCTTGCTTTTCTTTTTCTTTGTAAGTAACATAATATTCCCCCATCGGGAGCGTATCTGTTTTCTGCTCAATCATGATGTTCTCCCGGTTGGGCATGTCTTTGCCGAGATCAACGTTTTTGACATTCTGCGAAATGATTTCTTTTTTGGTGTTCGAAATTAAAGCTCCGCAAAGTATGAGGCCAATGCCGATGTGCGCAATAGAAGCACCGGCATTGCTCCATTTTCCTTTCAGTACACGAAATATATAGTCGGCATTTGCGATCACAGCAAATGTTGAGGCAAAGAGCAATCCGTAATAATGGATGCGATAAGTTGATCCAAGATAAATGGCTGAAATTCCTGTGATCAGGATTGAGACAACAATGCTGAACAGCATTTTTCTGACAAGTTCATTCCCTATGGTTTTTTTATATTTCAAAAATTGCCCGAAACCAATCAGGAGGCAAACCAGGATTGCTACCGGAATTTGCCAACGGTTGTAATGATCCAGCGGATCGGCAGGAGGAGCGATTTTGCTTCCGAATAATTTATTGATTACCGGTGTGGAAGTAGTAAACGTGATTTGGATACTACCGATAACAAGAACAAGCATTCCGATAAACATCCAGAATTCACGGGAAGAAATGTGTTCTTCACTTTCCTGCTCCAGTATGGAACGCCGGTTCCGGATAATAAGATAGCCTGCCAGTGCAAGGAAAAACAACATGTAAAACACCAGATGACCCGACATGCCAAGGTCAGTGAATGCATGCACGGAAGAATCTCCAAGGATGCCGCTACGGGTGAGGAAGGTAGAGTACAACACAAAGAAAAATGTGATGGCTGCCAGAATGAAGGAGGAGAGGAGGGAACGGTTACGGTGTTTGAATATAAGCATCACGTGCCCAAGCCCGACCAGCGTCATCCAGGGTACAAGTGAAGCATTTTCAACAGGGTCCCATGCCCAGAAGCCACCGAAGCTTAACGCTTCGTAAGCCCAGGCTGCACCCATTAATATCCCTGTGCCTAAAATCATAATGCCAAAAAAGGTCCAGGGCAATGCAGGGACTATCCATTCCCTGAATTTTTTCCGGAGTAGTCCGGCCATAGCAAATGCAAACGGAACTACCGTGGATGCAAATCCGAGAAACAGAGTAGGAGGGTGGATTGTCATCCAGTAATTCTGAAGCAACGGATTCAATCCCCTTCCGTCCTTTATTTTGCTCAGGTAATCCGGCATTTTAATAAAGGGCAGGTTGGCAAAATCCGGGTGCTCTCTAAGCAACACAAATGGATTGGTGCCGATTTTATGACCCAACACTACAATCCCCAGCAACATGGATGCAAGGAATACTTGAACCATCATGATGATAAACATCACGCCGTTTTCCCATTCCCTGGCAGTGAAGATAAGAATAGAGGATAATACCATATGCCAGAACATCCACAACAGGAAACTGCCTTCCTGTCCTTCCCAGAAACAGGAAAGAATATACCGTAGCGGCATCTCTGTATTGCTGTGTTCCCACACATAGTAATATTCAAAACGGTGATTGAAGATCAGGTAGAACAACAACCCGAAAATTGCAACAATGGAAAATGCATGCAGTGCAAAGGATTTTCGGGCAATCCCTTTCCAGGATTCTTCTCCGGTACGGAGAGCGAAAAAGTAACTGAATCCGGAAAGTAAAGATGCAGTGAATGAAAGTACAATCAATAAATGACCGACTTTTCCCCAAACCAGCTGCTCGCCCACATAGTTGATATCCATACCGTAAAGTTTAATGAAAAAAAGTCTTAGCGCATTGAAGTTGCTGCATTCATATCATCCTTCGGGTTGTTGTATTTTGAAGGACATTTCATCAAAACATCGGTTGCAACAAAAGACTCGTCTTTCATTTTGCCAACAACTACAATTTGTTCAGATTTATCAAAATCCTGAGGCTTTGCTTTCTGGAGAACAACTTTTTTCTCAACTCCTTCATTATCCACGAGGTAAAATGTGAAGAGGTTGGCATCTTCCTGTGGGTTATATTCCTGTGGTTTTTCCTTGTCTAATTTGCCGACAACGTGGTAGGTCTTGGAGGGATGTTCTCCGGCAATCTGAAAGGAAGCGTATGTGCTTGAATCCGCAACTGTGCTGAGTATGGCTGCAACGGCAATTGCAATAATAACAATGGCAATAATATGTGATTTTTTCATTTGAAATGGCGCTTATCAGGCTGCAAATTTAGCATTAAAAAATGGAGAAATTCCGAAGTTTGATAACTCCGTTTAGCAGCCTGAAAAGGCTATTTTCCGGACTTCTTTTCAAGCTTTCTGAGTCGCCTGTCTACCAGGATCAGGTTGAGGATGAATCCTGCCAGGATCACAGCAATAACAAGGATTACCACATAAATTTTTCCGTTCTCATGCAGTAAATCGGCCATTTCAACGTCAGAACCCTGCCCGTAGCTGAAACCGTTTGCAAGCAGGAACAGCATTGTTATAAGTACCTTCAGGGATTGGTGATTTCTGTTCATATTCTTTTTTTTCAAAGAGTTATTAATCAATTCGGATTATCTTTTTATTCAGCTGTATGTCAGTCTGTGGGCTGGTGATGGAAAGAAAATAAATACCGGCTTTTAAAGCATGTGTTTTGATGTGGCCTGAATTTCCGGAGGCATCAGGAGGAAGAGTTCCGGTGAGGCAGATCTTCCCTGTAGTGTCATAAATTGTCCACCTGAACTGAGTCTGATCAACATTGTGAATTGGAAGGTGAAAATCCAGATGGTCCTGAAACGGATTTGGGTTGACACTTATTTCTGATTCCGGTACAAAAGCATTGTCCCGTAGTCCCGTCATGATGTAACAAGCTGTATCCATTTGAAAAACGTTGGATAATTGAAGTATTGAATCTGATTGAACATTGAATGTTACAGAAATAGCAGAAGGAGCGGCTGAGAATTGCAGGGGATTAACCACTGCGTCTGTTTTCGTCAGGGATGTTTCATGGCAGGTGCTTATTCCTGCAGAATCAGTTTTGATCAATAGTCCGTCAAAATGATTTGTTGAGCTATTTTTTCTGCTCCCTACCATTAAATATCCGTTATCCTGTGTCTGCAGGATTCCGGTTAAATAATTTGTCAGTTGAAACCCGTAGCTGCTGAACCACTCAGTTACAAGGTTCTGGCTAAGTTTTATCAGAAATAAAAAGGTTTCCTGGTTTGTGGTAAGGTGTGTTGTTCCAGCGATGGCAATACCTCCATCCGACGTACTTAGGATTTTATAGCCGTCATCCAGCAAGGAATTCGAGGAAAATCCAAGGTTATAAGTTCGAGCAAACTGAAGGTATCCGTTTGCATCTGTTTTAATGATGAAAATATCCTGACCGTTGCTTCCACCGGTACCTACGAGGAGATACCCTCCGTCATTCGTTTGTATGAAAGATCTGCAGGTATCACTCAAACCAAGGATGTACGTGATAAACCAATAGTAATTTCCGCTGGTGTCCAGTTTACAGAGAAAAAAATTGTTGCCATTGCTAAAGCTGTTGCTTGTGCCGGCTATTGCAAGCTGATCATCAGATGTTCTGATAATCATCGATGGATCATCATCGTGTGTTCCACCGATCAGTTGCGTCCACTGCTCCTGACCGTCTTCGGAAAATCGGGAGAGAAGGATGTCCTTTTGAGTACTTGATGTATTGTATGAACCTTTTCCGCAAAGGTAAAAGCTTCCATCCGGTAACGTGAGAATACTTTTCGGTTCTTCATGATTTGTCCGGTTGTATTTCTTCCCCCAGATTCCTGCACCGGAGGAATCCATTTTCATCAGCAAAATGGAAGTTTGATTGCTGTTGTATGCAGCCGCAGCAACGATGATGGAGCCATCAGCATTTTCTATGCTGGTGACAGGAAAAATCGCAGAGTCTGACGTGGTCAGGGAAACAGTCCGCTCAGGACTGAATGTATTGTTCAGTTTTTGAAGACCGATGGAAGATGCGGAGGTATCGCGTGCTGCACTCAATACAATATAACCGCCATTCACAGAGTAAGAAACAGAAATTCCCTGTGTTTCTGTTTGATTTGAAAAAGTCATCTGAAATTGCTCCTGGGATGTTCCTTCTGCAAGACAGAAAAAAGTAAAGAAGAAAAGAATAAGACTGAACCGCATTATCAGTTTTCGTTTTGCGTGCTGAGCTGTTTGATCCGTATTCTGATTTGGGTTACCCACACTGCAAGGAGGGTCCAGCCTATGATCGCCGGATAAAAGACTGTACGCATGCGTTTGTCAAGATCATAAGCGCCGAATCCCGGATTTCCTCCGTTCCCCGGATGCAGGGAATCAGTCAAACGTGGGAGAATCATTACAAACACCAACATGAGTGTAAAAGCAAAAATGCTGTAAACTGCAGACAGACGGGCGCGCTTGTGTTCATCGTCAAGAGAACCTCTCAGGATCATGTAAGCCAGATACACCAGCATTGCTGCTGCAGCGCCATTTAATTTTGCATCATTTACCCACCATGCTCCCCATGTATTTTTCGCCCAGATGCTTCCGGTAATCAGGCCAAGTATTCCCAGGAAAATACCGGTATAGGCATATTGTTCAGATTTGACATCAAGCGCCAGGTCGTTTTTGCCCAGGTACCGTATAGCATACACCAGTGAAATGACCATGACAATAATCATCCCGAACCACATGGTTACATGGAAAAACAAATTGCGGATGGTCTCATGCAAAATAGGCAGGCGTGGTACAGGAACAAGCAAGCCCTGAATCACGGAATAAAATAACAGAAGTATGCAAACCCATTTCCACCAGGAAATTCCGGCGATTATGTATTTGTTATTCATTTTTTTTGTTTTCGACGGTTAATTTTTGTCATTGAACACCGCATTGCAATGCACTTCCGGTATGCATCCGGAAGTACTGGTACTCCATTAATCTCTCCAAAGATAAGGAAACAACAGGTAAGCCAAAGCAAATACCAGGGCATTTAAAGCAGTCAAAATGATCACGTATTGCCAGCTCACTGACCAGGCAAGTCCGTCCATTGCATTCTTGGAGAAACGAATGGTTGTCATCAGCAGTGGGATCAAAATCGGAAAACTGAGTATTGACATTAGTGTTGCATTATTCCCGGCTTTTGAAGCAATTGCACTCACCATGGAAAGTACGGAGGCAAAACCGGAACTTCCCAGCAAGACTGCGGTTAGAAACATCGGTAAATCCTGTACCGGGTTTCCAATAAACAGTGAATAGAAAAAAAGGTTGAAAACTGACAGGACCAGCATCAGCAACAAGCTGTACAATGTTTTTGCAAGGATCAGCGCCCTCGGATTTGCCAGCGTATAATAATACAGCATCCTTCCCCGGCTTTCCTGCATAAAACTTTTTGCTACCGCATTCACTGCCGCAAAAACCTGAATGATCCAGAACAATGCGTTCCATGTCGGAAGATCAATGATCTGGCGAAAAGATAAATAACAGACAAATACGGTGGATACTACATAGAGTAGTAATCCCTGAAATGCATATTTCTGTTTCCATTCCAGCCGGATTTCTTTCAACATAAGATATTTAACCTGGTGGATCATTGACCGATAGTATGTTGAATGGAAAACATTTCAGACTGAATGCTATTCTTGAAAAGCAGGAAATGTATCCGTCTGAATTCTGAAGAATGAGGCCACTCGTGTTTCCGCATCACATCGCCTTTGTTTTTAAGATCACTCAAGTTAACTCCCATGTGCTGTCTTTCTCTGGAATTTCAATATTTTTATATCCGACAGCCTTCAGTTTTTCTCTCCATTCTACCTGTGCTTCATAATCCCCGTGAACAAGGAATACCTGTTGAACTGATTTGGGTGAAATGCAGGCAAGATATTCAAGCATTTCATTGTAATCAGCATGGGCGCTGTAAGAATTCATTATTTCCACACGGGCTTTCACTTCGTATTTTTTCCCAAAGATGAACACTTCCTTTCTGCCGTCCCCCAACCTCCCGCCAAGACTCTCCGGTGTGCAATACCCCACAAGCAGTATTGTTGTGTCCGGATTTTCGATATTGTTTTTGATATGATGTTTGACACGGCCTGCTTCAGCCATCCCGGAAGCGCTGATGATAATCATCGGTCTGTGGTCATCGTTTAGTTTGATTGAATCTTCGGGGCGACGGATATAAAAAAGGTTGTCGAAACCAAAAGGATCAGGATCATTCTCCATTGCTTGCAGCATGTCTGTATTGAAACACTCTGAATGCGCACGCATGATCGAAGTTGCATTTACGGACAATGGGCTGTCTACATAAACAGGCAGCGGAGGAAGCTTTTTAGCATTTCTTAAATTGTTCAATGCATACACTACTTCTTGCGTTCTTCCGAGGCTGAATGCCGGGATGATAAGTTTTGCTTTTTTAACCACACAGGTTTCATGAACGATCTCCAGTAATCTTGATTCGGTCCTTTCGGCATCTTCATGCAACCTGTTTCCGTAAGTTGATTCGCAGATCAGGGTATCGCATTGAGGGAAGGCTTCGGGTGATTTCAGGATTTTATCAGTAGGCCTTCCAATATCACCCGTAAAACAAATGGTTTTTGTTTTCCCATTCTCACTGATCGTGAGATGAACGGCTGCTGCGCCCAGAATATGACCGGAATCCGTAAACATCATTTCAACACCTTCTTCGAGTTTAAATTTCTTGCGATATGGAATCGTGAAGAAATTTTCCATTGCATTTTCAACATCGTTGATAGTGTAAATGGGAGTGATGGGCGGCAAATCTTTCTTTGCCCTCCGTTTATTCAGGTACTTAATGTCATTCTCCTGAATGTGTGCAGTATCCGCTAACATAATGGCTGCAAGGTCACGGGTTGCTGCAGTACAAATAATCTTTCCCGTAAAACCTTGTTTAATCAGATTGGGGATATTTCCGGAATGATCAATGTGGGCGTGGGTCAATATCAGGTAATCAACAGAGGCCGGATCAAAACCAAAATGACGGTTCATCGGGTCCGTGTCTTTGCCATGCCCTTGAAAAAAACCGCAGTCCAGCAGTATTTTTAATCCACGGTCAAGTGTAATGAGATGTTTGCTCCCTGTAACTGTCCGTGCTGCACCGTGAAATGATATGTTCATACGAAGAATTATTTTTCCATTTTCCGGAAACTATTGAAGCTTCGAAATTATAAAAAGAAGCCCAACCAGCCTCTATATTCACCTATTTTATATTTTTACAAAATACCGTATTTACGTGTATTAATTATAACAGCTTGTTTTTTATGAAAATTGATGTACTTGCTTTCAGTGCCCACCCCGATGATGTCGAACTTGCCTGTTCCGGTACAATTTTGTTGCTGGTTCAGGAAGGAAAGAAAGTCGGGTTGATCGATCTTACCAGGGGTGAACTGGGTACGCGCGGAACTCCTGAAATCAGATTGCAGGAAGCATCGGCCGCTTCCGGAATTCTTGGCGCAGTGTTTCGTGAGAACCTGAATCTGGCCGATGGTTTTTTTCTGAATGACAAGGAGCATCAGTTGCCGGTGATCCGTGCAATCCGAAAATACCGGCCGGAAATAATACTTTGCAATGCGGTTGCTGACAGGCATCCCGATCATGGCCGTGCCGCAGCGTTGATTTCAACCAGTTTCTTTTTGGCAGGTTTGGCGAAGGTGGAAACCTGGGAGGATGACAGGATGCAACAGCCCTGGAAAACACGTGTGATCTACCATTACATCCAGGACAGATACCTC
>DAORHY010000040.1:0-16605 GCA_035438225.1 Bacteroidia bacterium | reverse complement strand
ACTACGGGGCCTTGTGGAACATACGACTAAATTCCTTTGACTACCTGGGTCACCACGAAACAACTCAAAAGGATGGAATGCTGCTGTTGACCAGTTTCATTCACAGGGCACAGGGGAATCCAATGCTTTATGACAGTTATTGCGTATCTCAGCGGGTGATGAACTGGATCAGTTTTCTTTCGCGGTATGATATCCATGACGAAAAAATTTTGTCTTTCCTCTGGAGACAGGCTTATTATCTATCGGTGAATCCAGAGTACCATTTGAAAAACAACCATCTTCTTGACAATGGTTTTGCATTGCTAAGAGCCGGTTTGTTTTTTGGGGAAGAAAAATTTTTTCATGCAGGTCAGGCCATTCTCATCAATGAGTTGAACCATCAGATATTGAATGACGGAGCGCATATTGAGCTGAGTCCGATGTACCACTGCTCCGTGTTGTGGCGCATTTTGGAAAGCATCGACAGTATGGATATGGTCAGACAGGAATTTTCGCCATTGAATTCACTTTTGTCCGATGTAGCTTCCAGGATGTGCGGTTGGCTGAATACAATCGTCTTTGATAATGGAGACCTTCCCGCCATCAACGATAGCGCCCAGGACGGTGCGCCTCCCTTGCATGCCCTGTCGGACTATGCGCATGAACTGGGTATTAAATGCATCCATACACCACTGAGCATGTCTGGCTTGCGAAAATTCCGCAACAGGCATTTCGAATTGCTGGTGGATGTTCATGGCTTGACCCAGGCAGCAGCACCGGGCCATGCACATGCTGACGCTTTGCATTTTCTGCTTCATGTATTTGGTTCACCTTTCATCATTGATACGGGAGTTTCTGTTTATGAAAAGGGGCCGGTGAGAGCATATGAACGTTCTACTGCGGCTCACAATACCGTTGAAATTAACGGAAAGAATCAGAGTGAACTCTATGGTAATTTCAGGGTAGGCAGAAGAGCTCGAATTGTGAATTTAAATGAACGGGGTCATGTGCTGGAAGCAACGCACGATGGGTATAAGATTCACGGTGTGTTGCACACACGAAAGATCGAATTTCTGGATCGCGAGATTCTGATCACGGATACAATCAACAGGCAGGGAAACAATACTTCGCTTGCGCATTTGCATGTTGATAAAAAAAGCGGACTGTGGCTCGAGAATGGTCGACTAATTTCTAAGTTTGTTCAGGTTAGTTTCGAAGGAGCCGGCCGCATTGAATGCAGTGACACCTGGCATTCTCCTGCATTTGGTGTACAATTGCCTGCGTACAAAGTCAAAATTCCTTTTTCAGGATCCCTGGTGACAAGAATTTCAATCTGAGATTCGATTCAGCAGAACGGACGAAAGGACACTCTCCTGTGCCGGACAGGGGACATTCATTTACCGGTTATTAATTCTGAAGCGCTGGAATAAATTTTATTTGAATGAAAGTCGTCAACGTAATCACCCCCCATTTTCCTCCAGAGGTAACCGCAGCGGCGCACCGACTCGAAGCGCTCGTCGGTACCCTCGGTACGGATTATAAAGTGAATGTTTTTACACTGACGGAAATCGGGGAGAATGCGAATACGAAAGAAGTTCAGCTGAACGACAACATTACAATTTACTATACCAATCTTCCCCGGTATAATAAATCCCTTTTCTTCATCCGTGCGATTTTTGAATGTGTTTATGCTTTCCGGATTGCATTCAAAGCTGCACGCAAACGTGCCGATCTCACGCTGGCAACAACACCTTACATGTTCCTGATACCGGCAGTTATTCTGGCAGGATCAAAGTCCCGGAAAATCATGGATGTACGGGATCTTGTCTGGTGTTATCTCCCGGAAAAAAATATGGTTCAGCGTCTGGTGAAAGCCGGATTCACACGTATGGTACGCTATTTTCTCGGAAAGTATGATTTTATTACAGTGACAAATTCTTCCGAAGAACAATGGGTGAGACGGGAAGCGGTTGTTCCGGAACATAAAGTCAGAATAATCAGCAACGGGATCAGTGAAGACAAATTCAAGCGATTGTCCACTATCAAATATTCCCAACCCGAAAATCCTTTTGTGATCACTTACATCGGAAATATCGGTAACGGACAGGATCTTAATCCAATCCTGGAGGCAGTGAAAGGAATCTCCGACATCAAGCTGAACCTCATTGGGGATGGGATTGAACTGGAAGATTTTAAACGCAAAGTAAAAACGGAGAACCTCCGGAATGTACGCCTTCACGGTAAATTAAAATGGAGCCGGCTGCTTCCGTTTTATCAGACTTCCACGATATTGTTTGCACGTCTTGGTAAAAATTATCAGAGTGCGATCCCGTCTAAATTATTCGAATACCTGAGTACCGGATTGCCGGTAATCTTCAGTGGTTCAGGCGAAGCAGCAAAGCTATTGAGGCAATTTGAAAACACGTTTGTTCTTGAATCGGAAGATCCGGCAGCCTTGCGGCAGTTGATACTTCAGATAAAGACACTTCCCCTCACCCGGTCTTTCGAAAATATTCTTAAAATCGAAGATTTGTTCATCCGCGAACGGATCAATCAGAACCTACTTCCTGTTATTGCTTCGCTTATACATTCCGGCCAGACAGTTGAGACCGTACAGGCCGTCGAAGAATTTTCACTATTGAAAGAGTTAAACTGATAAAAAAATCATTGGTTCACCGGTGGTGAATGTTGAAGTTTTCTTCTGCATTTTTTTTGATTTCAATTTCCAGGATCATTGGTGTTTTATGGTTGCTCTTACTTTCACTCTGGCCGGAATTGCCTATTTTGCACCATTGAATTACACTCATGATAGACTATTCAACGTGCGCACTGGAAAAAGTTGCTGTCCACCAGGTCGGAAATAAAGTGAATGGCGAAGACCTCGTCCTCTCGAAAACAATACTCGATATTTCTGATGATAAACTCAAGCAGCTGCTGATTAATTTTTTTTTCCATTCTTTCGCTGTCCCTGAATACTACTCATTTACTTTCAGCAACGAGGATTTTACTCTGAACCCTTTGTATGCGTATGCATCTGCAGTTTTTGAAAGTCATAAAATGCTGCATAAGGAATCGGTTCATGTTGCAAAACATCTCTTCGAACAATCGAACAATGCCCAGATTAAATCGGGAGAATTGTTCGTAGCATACATCCGTGATGTAGTGGTGGAAGATGAAGTCACGGATGTTGTCGGCATATTTAAATCAGAATCAAAAAACACGTTCCTCAGACTGGATAACAAACAGGGAGAATTCCGGATCAAAGCGGAAGATGGCATCAATGCGGATAAGCTCGATAAAGGTTGCCTGATTTTCAATACGCACAAAGAAGACGGATACAAAATCTGTATCGTTGACAAGTCGAATAAATCTGTGGAAGCACAGTATTGGAAGGACAGGTTCCTGGTGTTGAAACCCTGTCAGGATGATTTTCACCAGACCAAACAGTTCATGGACATTGCGAAAAATTATGTCGCGAAACAATTGCCGGAAGAATTTGAAGTCGGGAAAACTGAACAGATTGATTTACTAAACCGTTCGGTAGAATATTTCAAGACACACGAATCGTTCAGCAAAAAGGAGTTTGAAAAAGAAGTCTTCCAGGAGCCGGAGATTATCAAGTCCTTCCGGACGTTTGATAAATCTTACCGTGAAGAAAATACTGTTGTGCTGGAAGATGCTTTTCAGATTTCTCCACAAGCGGTCAGGAAGCAAAGCAGGATTTTCAAAAGTGTGCTTAAACTTGATAAGAACTTCCACATTTATATTCACGGTGACAAGGAACTTATTGAAAAAGGTGTGGAAAAGGACGGACGTAAGTATTATAAGATTTATTATCGGGAAGAAGCCTGAAATTCATTGAAAACAAAGGCTTTTTTCATTTGCCCTGTTCTTTGGAAATTGGTAAACTTGCAGCCCGTTTCACCCGCGCCCTTCACGATGCAGGAAAAATCTTTGACCCTCACACCACAGGTGTCACTTTCCGATAAAATTCAAGACTACATCCAACTCACCAAGCTGCGCTTGTCGAGCCTGGTCGTTTTTTCTGCCGCGATGGGCTATGTGATCGCGACAAATGGCAATTTCAGCTGGCCAAACTTCCTGCTGCTTATGCTTGGCGGTTTCCTCGTAACGGGAGCTTCCAATGCCTTCAACCAGATTATCGAGAAAGACCTTGACAGACTCATGGTTCGCACAGCCGATCGCCCCTTACCAACCGGCAGAATGACTGTGACTGAAGCAATGGTAGCCGCTTTCCTGATGGGCATATCCGGGGTTTTGATTTTGTGGCTGAAAATGAACGCATTGTGCGGAATTTTCAGTTTGCTCTCGCTCCTTTTGTATGCTGTTGTGTACACACCGGCAAAAAGAATTACATCATTTTCAGTTTTGATCGGAGCAGTACCGGGAGCTTTTCCTCCATTGCTGGGCTGGATCGCTGCAAAAAATGAAATTGGATTGGAAGGCCTTGTGTTGTATGCAATTCAATTCATATGGCAATTCCCGCATTTCTGGGCAATTGCATGGATGCTTCATGACGATTATCAAAAAGCCGGCTTCAAGATGCTGCCTTCCGGGACCGGGCGAACCAAACACAGTGCATTTCAAACGCTGGTATATTCTATCTGCCTGATTCCGATGGGATTCCTTCCTCATTTTTTTGGTTTTACGGGGATGGTATCCACAGGTTTGATCATAGTTTGCGGAATCTTCTTTTCTGTGCAGGCCTACCGGTTGTATGTTTCCTGTGAAATGAAAGCTGCACAAAAACTGATGTTCGGTTCATTTATATACCTGCCGGTTGTTCAGATGATCTGGATGATCGATAAATTATTTCAATAAAAATGATTGCAGAACTCGCACCAAACGAACGCACCCTCATTGAACGCAAAGCCAAACGCAGCGTACTCTGGATTGGGATAATCAGTATCCTTATGTTGTTTGCCGGATTGACTTCCGGATACATCGTGAGACAAGGCGAGGGAAAATGGGTGCAATTTGATTTGCCGATGACCTTCGCAATCAGCACAATAATTATTGCTTTGAGCAGTCTGCCGATGCAGTGGGCTGTTGTTTCCATCAAAAAAGGGAATCAGAAAAACCTTGTTACAGCACTCATTATCACCGCCTTTCTTGGAATTTCATTTGTGTTCAGCCAGTATATCGCCTGGTCTGAATTGTTCAATCAGGGCATCGCATTTTCCGGAAGAATAAAGGATGTTAAAGGCGACTTCCTGTATATCCCGGCAGGTACTGAATCTGTTACGGATGCAGGGGATGCAGGCAACGTTGCGGGCTCTTTTCTATATGTCATCACCGGCTTACACGTCATGCATTTATTGGGGGGAATCATTGCATTATTTATTGTATTTTCGCGCGCATTGCGGAAAAAATACACCTCTGCAGATTATAATGGCGTGAGAATGTGTGCACTTTACTGGCATTTTCTCGGAGGTTTGTGGGTGTATTTATTTTTCTTTTTACTTTACGTCCGGTAATCAGAAACCCCTGCAACAAAACACGTATAAACACACCTAACACCTAACACATAAACTGATTTTACATTCATGGCAAACCATTCAGCAGTAGCATCAACTTCAGCCTCTAAAATCTGGGGAGGAGGAACATCTCCTTTCGGGATGCGTTGGGGAAAGATGTTCATGTGGATCTTCCTCGTCTCGGATGCTTTTACTTTCTCAAGTTTAATTATTGCTTACGGCGCCATGCGTCATCGCTTCCCGGATATCTGGCCGAAGCCGGGCGATGTGTTTACACACTTCCCCTTCATTCATGGTCATGTTCCGCTGGCGTATGTAGGTTTGATGACCTTCATCCTCATCATGTCTTCCGTAACCATGGTGCTTGCCGTGGATGCCGGACATTCGATGAACCGGAAGGTTGTGCTTCGCTGGCTGGGCCTCACCATTGTGGGAGGTTTTATGTTCCTTGGTTCCCAGGCCTGGGAGTGGTTCCACTTTATAAAAGGTTCTGAAAACGGTGCCTACGTTCTGGCGGACGGCCGTTTTGCACGTACGGATGATCTTGAACCGGGAGTACTCAAATTCCACGACGGGACCATGGTCGAAGGCGCCGAAGCCCAAACGCTTATCGCCGGTGCTGTAAAAAATATCAAAGGTGCCAACCTCACAGAAAATGAATACGGAAATACACCTTTGTTCGGTAATTTCTTCTTCTTCATTACCGGTTTCCACGGTTTTCACGTGTTCTCCGGAGTAATGATCAATATCATCGTGTTTATCCTCGTTTACCAGGGAGCGCTCGATCGAAAAAAAGATTATGAACTGGTTGAAAAAGTTGGTTTGTACTGGCACTTCGTTGACCTTGTATGGGTTTTCGTCTTCACCTTCTTCTACCTCGTCTAATTCATTCTTCATCCGATAACATCATCTATCATGTCTTCTGATATCCACCACGAACATGTATCGCATGCTGCCGAAGAAAAGGCACACAATGCACTGAACAAAAAACTCATCTGGCGTGTTTTCTGGATCCTGTTGTTTATTACCCTCTTTGAAGTGGGTATCTCCTTCACGGGTATTCCACACGTTGTACTGATCTGGACCTTTGTTGCCCTCACGCTTGTCAAAGCTTATTACATCGTCGGCTTTTTTATGCATCTCAAATTTGAAGCAATCGCTGCTAAATACAGCCTCTTGCTTCCCTTTGTTCTGATCGTCTACTTAATTTTCATCGCTTTGTATGAAGGCACAGCCCTCATGCACACACCCTATTAAATTCCGGAAGATTCAATGGCAAACTCGCCCTTGAGAAGGATTCTCGTCCCTTTGGCAATTTTGCTTTTCCCGGTCATTTTTTGGCTGGTATTGACAAGAGGAACAAATCATTTTAAGAGTCTCCCTGTGCTTGGCCCGGTTACGGTCAATGCACAGGGAGATTCTGTTTTTCATTCGATCGCTCCTTTTTCTCTCCAAAATCAGGAAGGGCGGACGATAACGGAGAAAGACCTCGAAGGTAAAATTGTAGTTGCGAATTTTTTCTTCGCCACATGCAAAACCATTTGCCCGAAAATGAATGAGCAGTTTAAGAGGGTTCAGGAAAAATACAAAGATGCCGGCCGGTTGCAGATGCTCTCTTTCACGGTAGATCCGGAACACGATTCTGTTGCCGTTCTTGCCGACTATGCCCTGAAATTGGGTGCAGATTCTTCCCTGTGGTGGTTTCTGACAGGTAACAAAGATTCTATCTATGCGCTCGCCCGCGAAAGTTTTCTCGTTCCTGCTGCTGCAGGGAAAACAGCGGATGATTTTTTTCACTCACAGGATTTTATTCTTGTGGATAAAAACAAACACATCCGCGGGATCTATGATGGCACCGAGCCCAATGAAGTGGATACTTTGATGGATGAAATCAAACTTTTACTGTACGAAAAAGATCCCGCAGTCAAATAATGATTGGGAAATCGGGCAACTGATGGTGCATCCTCCTGGCGGCCTTTCCTGAATTTCATTTCCGGCAACACATACAAAATTAAATCAGACAATGATCCCAAAGAATGAAAAACTGTACTTGCGGTTGATCTACATAGTTTCTGCAATTGTTTTTCTTGCAGTGGCGCTGCTCGGAAGAATGCCAAAGTCAGAATTCATTCCCGACTGGGCCAGGGTATTGCCGGGCCTGAATGCAACCCTGAATGGGGTAACTACAGTGTTGCTGCTCGTTTCATACTATTTTATCAGAAGGAAAAATGTCGCTGTTCACAAAAAGTTAAACCTGACAGCGTGTGTTCTTTCAACGATTTTTCTTATTTCCTATGTCACTTTTCATGCTTTTGGCGTGGAAACGACATTTCCCAAAGAGAATCCGATCCGGCCCTTTTACCTAATCCTGCTTGCTACCCATATCATTCTCGCAGCTGTTGTTTTGCCATTGGTTTTGATATCTTTGTATCGCGGTTTGACAAATCAGGTTTCCCTGCACCGGAAAATTGTGAAGTGGTCTTACCCGGTGTGGCTCTATGTTACGACAACCGGAGTCATTGTTTACCTGATGATCTCTCCGTATTACAAATTCTGAAAATGAAAAAGCTGATTTTTATCTCCTTGCTTTTTTTATTGCTTTTCGCAAGTTCCGGCGCGGTTGCACAGTGTTCCATGTGCCGGCGCGTAACGGAAACAAATGTCCATGACGGTGGAAACAAAGTCGGGAAGAAACTGAATTCCGGCATACTGTACTTACTGGCAATCCCGTATTTAATCGGAGCTGTAGGCGCCTTTACCTGGTATAAAAACAGGAATAAATCCTGAAATTTTACCGCTCCCTTCCTTTTCATTTTTTTATAAATAAGCTGCTTTCCAGGTCCTGTGAAACAGGGGAAGTTTTCTCGTAAAAGCCTAATAAGGAATATTATAACTAAATATTTTTTGGTCGCCCGGCATTTCCTATCTTTGAAGCTGGTATGATTTTACACAATAAATACGACAAAGAAACTCTGACAAGGCGACTTTTGGCTGAGGATTTCAGCAGGAAGACCGTTTCTTTCTACAGGTATGTCCTCCTTGATGATGTCGCTCAGTTCCGCGATAGTTTGTACATCCGGTTGCAGGAGCTGAACGTTCTGGGAAGGATCTATGTAGCCCGGGAAGGCATCAACGCACAAATTTCTGTACCTGAATTTAACTGGGAAAAGTTTCTCATGTTTCTGGATACCACACCGGAACTGAAAGGCGTGGACCTGAAAATTGCAATCGAAGATGACGGGAAATCATTCATCAAACTGATTGTGCGTGTCAGATCGAAGATTGTTGCAGATGGCTTGAACGATGGAGATTTTGATGTGACGAATGTCGGGAACCATCTCAACGCAAAAGAATTCAATGCAGCATTGCAGCAACCCGGAACAGTGGTCGTGGACCTGCGCAATCATTATGAAAGCGAGGTAGGACATTTTAAAGGGGCCATTCTACCCCAGGCGGATACATTCCGCCAGGAATTGCCGATGGTACTGGACTTGCTACAGGATAAAAAGGATAACAAAATTCTGCTCTATTGCACCGGCGGTGTACGGTGTGAAAAAGCCAGCGCTTTTTTTAAGCACCATGGTTTCAATGACGTGAACCAGCTGAACGGAGGAATCATTCACTATGCACGGCAGGTAAAAGCGGAAGGTTTGCAATCGGAATTTATCGGTAAGAATTTTGTTTTTGATCAACGCCTGGGCGAACGGATCACCCATGACATCATCAGTTCATGCCACCAATGCGGATCACCGAGTGACCGTCATGTCAATTGTAAAAATGAAGAATGTCATTTGTTATTTATTCAATGTGAAGCCTGTGCCGAAAAAATGAACGGCTGCTGTACACCGGTTTGTATGGAAGTGGCAGCACTACCTCCCGAACAAAAGCGTGTTCACCGCAAGGGCAAAGGCAAAGAAATTCACAGGAATGTTTACAAGAGCCGACTTCGTCCCAACCTTCGGGAGCTGCTGGATCAGCCACTTACTCATCAACCCGAATAAATTCACCTTTTAAATCAACATCACATGAACAAAACGCTACACATTTTATTCTTTGGAGTACTATTCATCCTTGGTTCACTGGGTTCCAGGGCACAGGTACTCTTCTCCGAAACGTTTTCATCCGGCACATTGCCTGCAGGATGGACCAATGATTCACTCGGTGTGACTCCGTTAAATGTTTGGATGTTCAATAACCCTTTTACGCGAATTATTACCGGTGCAGCCTTTGATGCAAACTTTGCAATATTTGACAGTGACGAAGGTAGTGTGAACGACGGTGTTGATGAATTGGCTTCGCTAACATCGCCATCAATTAATATTTCCGCGGCAAACGGACAACTTTTTCTGGAAATGGATGAACAATACCGGGCTTTGTCCGGACCATTCAATGATGGTTCTTCACGTAAAATCGAATATTCTTCCGATGGCGGAACAACATGGAACACTCTGGTGTATGATTCCACAGATTTCGGTTACCCGAATCCTGCTGTCCATTCCCAGTACGATTTGTCGGCACTGGTTGGTGTTGCAACAAATGTGAAGGTACGTCTCACCTGGACAGGATCATGGGACTGGTGGTGGGCTGTAGACAATTTTCAGATCATCAATCTCTCTCCCTGTATCGCTCCGCCGAATGCCGGAACAGCAGTTTCCGATTTTCCTTCCGTTTGTCCTGCTGACTCTGTCCGTCTCAGTTTGTCCGGAGCAGATGTAGCAGCCGGATTGACTTACCAATGGCAATCTTCCCCGAACAATACATCCTGGACCGACATTACCGGCGCCACCAACTCTTCGTACAAAACGGTTCAATCCACTTCAACATATTATCGGTGTAATCTGACATGCAGCGGACAGATGGCATCCTCTGTAGAAGTTCAGGTGACCATGAACGGCCCAACGAATTGCTATTGCACGCCCATCTATTCCAGCGGATGTGATGCTATTGCGAAAGTAGCGATCAATACTTTGTACAATGAAAGCCTGGGTTGCAATGGAAATCCAAACTATTATATACATTATCCTGATACGGGAACTGCAACCACCTCACTGGAACAAGGCCTGGCATATACCTTTACTTTAGCCTCGGGTCCGGGAAGCGGCACCCATGGCGCAAGTGTTTGGTTCGACTTTGATCAGAATGGCGATTTCCAGGGAACAGGCGAGTATTTCCATATTGCAGACACCATTCCTGAACAATCCGCAGATTTTACTGCTAACATTCTTATTCCTCCCGGCGCTGTATTGGGATCTACGCGCATGCGTGTTCGTTACATATACAATCATATCATGGACGTTACAGACGACTGCTCCACTACTAGTTTTGGAGAAACGGAAGACTATACTGTCCACATTATATTACCGGTTGGTATTAACGAGACAATTTTGAATCAGGTGAGCGTTTACCCTTCGCCCGTAAACAGTCAGTTGAATATCAAACTTGGCCAGTTAAAAGGAACTTGTGTGGTTTCCGTTCTGGATATTATGGGACAGACCCTACTCAGCAGTACTGTAGTAAATCAACCGGAATTAAAATTTGATTGTACGCCATTTGCCGGCGGTATCTATTTCGTGCGGATTGAAAATGCTTTGGGATCTGTTACAAAGAAGATTATTGTAAACAATTAATCGTCCGATTGTGAAACAAAAAGCCTCCGGAAACGGGGGCTTTTTGTTTTTGAGCCAGGTTTGGAAGAAGGACTATTGTTTGTATATTTGCAACAGTTCTTTTAAAAAAAATCCGCTAAATGCGGACCTGCTTATCCAGAAAGGTGGAGGGATTGCGCCCTGTGAAGCCTTGGCAACCCTTAATTAGAGTTCCCCATTTAAGGTTCAATGTTCATTGTTGATTTTTTCAGTAGTGAACCTGCACTATTAAATGAATACAAGAAGGTGCCAACTCGCTCTTCCGGAAACGGAGGAAAAGATAAGTCAGAGTGATCTTCCGTAAATACATTCCATGTATATTGAAATCTCTTCTGGCTTATTCAGGAGAGATTTTTTTTTGTCTTTCCGGATACAGGCCGAAGCACCTCAATTGTATATTACCACTACTCAATGCCTGACTCTACACTGCCGAACCACTTCCATCCTTCGGATTCAGAAACCGCACTGCGCACTGCACTTCAACAACGTATTCTTGTTATTGACGGAGCGATGGGAACCATGATTCAGCGATACAAGCTTGAAGAAAAAGATTATCGCGGAACCCGTTTCAGCGATTTTCAAAAACTGCTGAAAGGGAATAACGACCTCTTGTCCATTACCCAGCCGCATATCATTGAGGAAATTCACCTGCAATACCTCGATGCGGGCTCGGATATCATCGAAACAAATACATTCAACGCACAGCGCATTTCACTGGCTGATTACGGAATGGAAGAACTCAGTTATGAGCTCAACTTTGAATCAGCCCGTATAGCGAAGAACGCTGTAAAGAAATATTCAGAGAAACAAGCGCAGGGGCAGGGCTCCGGGAAATGGGTAGCCGGCGCTCTCGGCCCTACCAACCGCACACTTTCGCTTTCTCCGGATGTCAATAATCCCGGCTACCGTGCCGTGAGTTTTGATGAGGTGGTCTTTGCTTATACGGAACAGGTTCGCGGACTGGTGGATGGGGGAGTGGATATTTTACTGGTCGAAACCATTTTTGACACAATGAATGCAAAAGCTGCACTGGTTGCGATTCAAAATGTGCTGGAAGAAAAAAATATTCAGCTCCCGGTCATGATCTCCGGTACAATCACCGATGCAAGCGGTCGTACACTTTCCGGACAAACGGTGGAAGCGTTTCTGAACTCAGTGTCCCATGTAAATCTACTGAGTGTAGGGTTGAACTGTGCGCTCGGAGCAAAAGAGATGCGTCCACACATCGAAGAGCTTTCGGAGAAAGCGCCATTTTATGTCAGCGCATATCCGAATGCAGGCCTTCCCAACCAGTTCGGCGAATACGATGAAACACCGGACCACATGGGCCATGAGATCGGGGATTTTCTGAAAAGCGGATTCCTCAATATCGTCGGCGGTTGTTGCGGAACCACGCCGGATCACATCCGGAAGATTGCAAAAATCGCAGCTGCAGTTCCTCCCCGTCAAATTCCTGATGTAGAGCCTTACCTTCGGATCAGCGGCCTGGAAGCAGTGACGCTGCGCCCGGAATCGAATTTCATGAATATTGGTGAACGCACCAATGTAACAGGATCAAAGAAGTTTCTCCGGCTCATCAAAGATGAAAAATTTGATGAAGCGCTGTCTGTCGCAAGGGAACAGGTGGAAGGCGGAGCGCAGGCAATTGACATCAACATGGATGAAGGCATGCTGGATGGTGTACAATCCATGACAACCTATCTTCATTTGCTGGCAGCGGAACCGGACATCGCCAAACTTCCGGTTGTTATCGACTCTTCCAAATTCCCGGTGATCGAAGCCGGATTGAAATGCACGCAGGGAAAATCCATCGTTAATTCCATTTCACTGAAGGAGGGTGAAAAAGAATTTGTCCGCCAGGCCAAAACAGTCCGCCGTTACGGCGCTGCTGTGATCGTAATGGCTTTTGATGAACAGGGACAGGCAGATACACTGGCCCGGAGGATAGAAATTTGTGCACGTGCATATAAACTACTCACCGAACAAATACATTTCCCGCCTCAGGACATCATTTTTGACCCGAATATTTTTCCTGTGGCTACCGGAATGGATGAACACAGGAAAAATGCTCTCGATTATTTTGAAGCGACCCGTTGGATTAAAGCAAATCTTCCACACGCAAAAATCAGCGGAGGTGTAAGTAATGTATCATTTTCTTTTCGTGGAAATGATATTGTCCGCGAAGCGATTCACTCGGCTTTCCTGTATCACGGAATTCGTGCAGGAATGGACATGGGTATTGTAAATCCGAGTCAGCTCCAGGTCTATGATGAAATACCGAAAGATCTCCTGGAAAGGGTGGAAGATGTGTTGCTCGACCGGCGCGATGATGCCACTGAACGCCTGATCAGCTTTGCAGAATCCCTGAAAGGTGTAGTGCGACAAA
This sequence comes from Bacteroidia bacterium, assembly GCA_035438225.1. Lineage (GTDB taxonomy): Bacteria > Bacteroidota > Bacteroidia > AKYH767-A > 2013-40CM-41-45 > JADKJP01. The sequence continues at coordinate 3,097 of DAORHY010000040.1, read as the reverse complement.
AGGAAGAGAAGGATGAAGAATGGAGGAAAGGAACACCGGAAGAACGGCTGAGTCATGCGCTCGTTCGCGGGATCACTGATTTCATTGAACAGGACCTGGAAGATGCCAGAAAAAAATATCCCATCACTCTTCAGCTAATTGAAGGGCCATTGATGGATGGAATGAATGTCGTCGGTGACCTCTTTGGTGCCGGAAAAATGTTTCTCCCGCAGGTTGTAAAAAGCGCCCGTGTGATGAAAAAGGCTGTTGCATACCTGGAACCGTACCTCAAAGCCGAAAAAGACGCAGCCATCCTTGCAGGTACTGCCGGGATACTCAAAGGGAAAGGGAAGGTTGTAATGGCTACAGTCAAAGGTGATGTGCATGACATCGGTAAGAACATTGTTGGTGTAGTGCTGGCCTGTAACAATTATGAAATTGTCGACCTTGGCGTGATGGTACCTGCGGAAAAAATCCTTGACGCTGCGCGCAGGGAAAATGCAGATGTGATCGGACTCAGCGGCCTGATCACACCATCCCTGGATGAAATGGTTCATGTTGCAAAGGAAATGCAAAGGGAAGGGTTTCAAATTCCCCTGCTGATTGGTGGCGCTACAACATCCCGCGTGCACACTGCGGTGAAGATTGAATCGCATTATCAGTATCCTGTCGTTCATGTAAACGATGCTTCCCGAAGTGTGGCCGTGGTGAGCAACCTGCTTTCCGCAGAATTACGTGATCAGTTTATTCAGGACACAAGGGATGATTACGCACGCGTGCGTGAGTATCACAAACAGGCAAGGGCGGCAGCAAAATACATTCCACTCGATCTCGCACGGAGAAACAAGCTGGTTTCGGAATGGAAACAGACACCCATACACCAACCCAACCTGACGGGGAAAAAAGTGTTTACAGCGTATCCACTGGAGGAAATTGCCGCATATATTGACTGGACTCCTTTTTTTATAAGCTGGGAAATGAAAGGCTCCTATCCGAAAATTCTGAATGATCCGGAGCGGGGGACTGAAGCAAAGAAATTATTTAAAGATGCGAAGGAAATGCTGCAGCGCATCATCAATGAAAAATGGCTGCAGGCGAATGCCGTAATCGGATTGTTTCCGGCCGTATCCGAAGGAGATGATGTTCGTGTTTTCGATAAGGATGGAAACCGACAATTTGTATTCCATACGCTGCGTCAACAATCGCAAAAACCGGATGGAACGGCAAATCTTGCTTTGTCCGATTTCATTTTACCCGCTGCACTTACAGCGAATGCTGCCCCTAAGGCCGATCTATTCGCATTGGCAAATGCACCGCGTTCCGTGGAAGATTTTTCTTCCGTCAGTAAACATGCTTCTCCCGGAGAGTACCTGCCCGAAACCGATTATATTGGGGCGTTTGCTGTTACCACCGGAATTGGAATTGAAAAATGGATTGAAAAATTTGAAAAAGAAAATGATGATTATTCTTCCATCATGCTGAAAGCACTGGCCGATCGCCTGGCGGAAGCGTTCGCGGAATTGTTGCACACCCGTGTTCGCCGCGAATTCTGGGGCTATGGGAAGGAAGAAAACCTGGGGACTGATCAGATCATTAATGAAGAATACCAGGGGATTCGCCCAGCCCCCGGCTATCCTGCACAACCGGATCATACGGAGAAACTGACAATCTGGAAATTACTTGATGTAGAAGCTGCGACCGGCATCAAACTCACTGAAAGTCTTGCTATGGTTCCGACCGCTGCTGTCAGCGGACTATACTTCGCACATCCTGAATCAAAATATTTCGGGCTTGGAAAAATTGAACGCGACCAGGTGCAGGATTATGCGAAGCGAAAGGGAATGAGCATCGAGGAGGTTGAACGCTGGCTCGGATCTGTACTGGCGTACACTACCTGATGGGGGTAGGAAGTGACCCTTGTTGGTTGTTGGGAGTGGTGCCATCGTTCTGTAGAATTTATATGGGAGTCCTGGAAAATAATCTGGTAAAAGTAAAATTGCAGGTCCGGACGAATGTAATATTTTATCCCTGTTGATGTAAAGAGAATGAAACATTCTCTTCAAAGCCATTGGAATCCATAAAAAAGCAACACCGGAGTATCCTGGTGTTGCTTTTTTTTACTCAAGCTGAAGTCCGGAAGATCAGAAAACTACAACCGGGATGCTTGCCTGGATGTTAAATGTGGTTTTGAAATTTACCCAAATGATAGGTCAGTATTGCCTGGCGATTGGTTTCAGCCTGGCAGGACAGCTGGTTGAGTACGTGGATTACATAATGAAGCTGTGTGTTGCGGAAGTCATTATTTGATATAACGAGTGGACAGAGTGATCGATTTCCTGCGATTGATTGATTGTATTTGTTTACGTTCTCAATGAGAGTTTTTTGTGACAGTTCCGGAACATTGGTAAGGATTGATTTGACTTGACTCCAGTTTTTAGAATTGGGGAGTTCATTCACACGGGTTTTCATGGCTTTTTCCAATGGCATATTCTCAATCTTTGAAATGAGTCCGGCACGCATGTTTTGCAAATATGCAAGCATCGCCCGGGTGGAAGTTAATTCGGGCAGGGCAGTGATGGCATCGTTTGCGACGGGCAAGGATGCAATTGCTTTCAATAGCGCCTCATTGCGTTCGTTGAGTTGTTGGAGATTTGCGGAAAGCAAAACCTCCATATTGTCAATCGCTATCGAACTGGAATTGCTGGTGGTTAAGGATGTCAGGGAGAACATCATCGCACCGCCGGCAAGCAACAGAATCGTGGTAACGATGGTGTTCGTTTTTAGAACCGGATTTCTGAAACCGGTGAAAAAGTAAGCCGGAAGAAATAGGAGTAACAAGGAAACAAGGCTTGTCATCCAAAGTACATTCGCCCCCGGCCACCACATGAGTTTGAACAATACACTCATGCTTCCCAGGATTCCTGTAATCAAGCCGAGTATCAATACGGCTTTGTGACGGTTCTCCGGAGATTCTTTCAGCTTTAAAGTAATCATGACCGGCAGGAAGAGAAAGCTGAAAACTACAATCGCTGCCACGATCATCGCTCCGGCTCCCGGGAGATGAAAATATTTTGCTACGGCACCCAGCATGAAACAGATGGAGGTTATACTTCCGCTG
>DAORHY010000039.1:0-16628 GCA_035438225.1 Bacteroidia bacterium | reverse complement strand
GGGGGAACTGGAGGTCAATGTCACTGTTCCTGTTCCACAACGCGAAACATTCGAGGCAGCAGGGGCAGCAGGCACGGCATTAATGATTGCCTGAACGGCAGTTCTGGTCAGGCTCTGACAACCGTTGCCGGCTTCCGCAAAATAGGTAGTTGTAGTGCTGATGACCGGAGTAGTATAGCTACTGCCGGTGAACAGTGCTGTCCCGCCTGTTGCTGCAGCAAACCATGAGATTTGCTCCGGAGACATCGCTGTCAGGGTCAACGTTCCCGGACCGCACCGTGAAACATTTGATGCTGTGGGAGCTGCCGGAGGCGTGGCGATAACAGCATTCACTGCGATCCGTGTACTTCTGCAATTATCACCGGTTTCTACATAATACGTCGTGGTTGAACTCAATGAAGGCGTTGTAAATGTGGTTCCGGTACCCAGCAAGGTTCCGCCACTCGCAGCAGAATACCAATAAACAGTTTCAGGGGAGGATGCTGTCAGGACAACTAAACCGCTGCCACAGCGAGATACGTCAGTAGTTGCCGGTGGACCAGGAAGCGCATTGATAATTGCCTGCACGGTGGTACGTGTTGCACTCCGGCAGGTATTTCCCGCTTCTGCATAATAAGTTGTTGTAGTACTGATGGACGGAGTCGTATACGAACTATTCGTAGCCAGGAGAGTTCCGCCGGTTGCTGCGCTGTACCAATAAACCTGCTCCGGAGAGGAAGCCGTCAATGTAACCGTTCCAGTCCCGCAGCGCGATGCGTTGGAAGCTGTAGGGGCAGCTGGTAATGGATTGACAATGGCTTGAACTGCAGTTCTGGTAATACTTGCACAGCCGTTATTCGCCTCTGCATAGTACGTCGTTGTTGAACTGATGGAAGGTGTTGTATACGTACTGCCGGATGCAAGAAGCGAACCTCCGCTTGCTGCCGAATACCATGCAATAGCAGCAGGCGAACTTGCAGTGAGGGTTACTGTTCCCGGGCCACATCTGGACACATTGGATGCGGTTGGTGCAGCAGGTGCACCCGTGATGATTGCCTGAACAGAAATACGGGAACTTCTACAGGTGTTGCCCGTTTCCACATAATAAGTAGTAGTAACACTGAGTGAAGGTGTCGTATAAGAAGCGCCGGTTGCCAGCAAAGTTCCTCCGCTTGCGGCTGAATACCAATAGATCGTTTCCGGTGAAGTTGCAGTGAATGTCACCGTTCCTGTTCCACAACGGGATACATCAGCAGTTGAAGGAGGATTTGGCAGTGGACTAATGATCGCCTGCACGGCTGTGCGTGTTGCACTCCGGCAGGTATTTCCGGCTTCTGCATAATAGGTTGTCGTTGTACTGATGGAGGGAGTCGTGTACGAACTGTTCGTTGCAAGCAATGTTCCACCGGTTGCAGCACTGTACCAATACACCTGTTCGGGTGATGATGCAGACAATGTCACAGAACCAGCACCGCAACGGGAAACATTCGCCGCGGAAGGTGCAGCGGGCAATGCGTTGATGATGGCTTGAACCGCAGTCCGGGTTGCACTTGCACACCCGTTATTTGCTTCTGCATAATACGTAGTTGTCGTACTGATGGAAGGTGTTGTGTAAGAACTTCCTGTCGCAAGCAGTGATCCACCAGTGGCAGCAGAATACCATGTAATCGTTGCGGAAGAAGATGCCGTAAGCGTTACCGTACCTGATCCGCACCGTGAAACATCCGTAGCAGTCGGTGCTGCCGGTGCGCTATTGACAACTGCCTGAACGGAAATGCGCGTGCTTCTGCAATTGTTACCTGCTTCCAGGTAATAAGTTGTCGTACTGCTGATAGACGGTGTTGTGTAGCTTGGTCCTGTACCCAACAATGTGCCTCCGGATGCAGCAGAGTACCAATAAATTGTTTCCGTCGCAGTTGCAGTCAGGGTTACCGTACCTGTCCCGCAGCGACCTACATTCGAAGCAGAGGGAGCAGACGGTATTGGACTAATCACCGCCTGCAGTGCTGTCCTTGATGCGCTTTTACATGTTGTCCCTGCTTCTGCATAATACGTTGTTGTACTTGACAGGGAAGGCGTCGTGAACTGATCACCGGTAAACAACAAGGTTCCGGCAGTTGGCGCATCGTACCATGTAATGAGCTCCGGTGATACTGCTGAAAGCGTCACGGACCCTGTTCCGCACCGCGAAACATTGGATCCTGTCGGTGCAGCAGGGATTGCATTAATGGCTGCCTGCACCGCTGTGCGTGAACTCCGGCAGGTATACCCTGCTTCAGCATAATAGGTGTTGCTACTGTTCAGGAACGGTGTTTCAAAAATCGATCCTGTGTACAGTAAATTGCCGCCGCTGGAAGCATCATACCAATACACCTGTTCCGTTGACGTAGCTGAAATGGTGACAATTCCGGGACCGCAACTGTATCCATCTGTACCTGCCGGAGCCGGAACAACAGGATTCACGATCGCAATAGCCCTGACACGGGCACTCGGGCAACCGGAACTCGCTTCAGCATAAAATGTATCTGTTACTGTCAGGGAAGGAGTTGTAAATGTCAAGCCAGTTCCCAGTGCCGATCCGCCGGATACAGCATTGAACCAGGAAACCGGTGCTGCTGAAACGGCAGTCAATACAACGGGTCCATTTCCGCAACGTGAGTTGTCCGACACCGAAGGTTCAGGCGTGGTTGTAATAAATACGTGCGCTTCAATCCTCGGACTCGGACAAACAGTCCCTGCTTCAACATAGAAAACCGTATCATTCGAAATGTAGTTGGTCACAAAAGTTCCACCTGTTTCCAGCAGCCCTCCTCCTTGCGGAGCATTGTACCAATGCATCGTTGCTGTGTCCGTCGCTGTGAGTGTTGCAATTCCGGGTCCACAGCGGGTGACATCGCTGGTGACCGGGGCAGCCGTTTGCTGGAGAATCTGGGCAAGGACCGGAACTGCATTTGAAGGACAAATGCGACTGGTTTTTGCATAGTAAGTTGTGCTGGCGGACAATGACGGTGTGATGAGTGAATCTCCTATACCGACCAGAGTGCCATTCGGTGCATCGTACCAAAAAATTGTATCCGACGAACTTGCATTCAAGGTCAGGCTTCCGGCACCACAGCGCCAGTTTGAAGTGGCCACCGGGTCAGGGCTCTGGGTAACGACCGTTACAATCGTCGGATCAGAAATAACGCTGCACCCTGACGAAGTCACCACTACTGTATATGTTCCTCCCTGTATTGCAGTATAAGTCGACGATGTTGCACCCGAGATATTGGTATTGTTGCGTTTCCATTGATATGTATAGCCGGGGTCACTGGTTGCAGATAAAAGTACATTCCCGCCAGAACAGAACGTTGTGTTCCCTGTTACTGAAACAGGAACAGACAATAAGGGACTGTAAGCACGTCCGGGAGAACCTCCGACACAACCTGCAAACCAATTATTTCCGTCATTCAAATCGCCATTGACATTGGACAACTCACAGGTGTACCCTCCGCCATCCGCTGTAACCGGCCATGGGGCCAGATCCGAGTAAAAGAACGACAGGTACAAGTTTCCCTGGGAATCGAACAACCGTATTTCATCACCTCCGTTGCTGTAATTGAAACCAAGCAAACCCAGTTTATTGCTTACCGTTGGAAATTGCGAATTGAACTTATTGGAATCTTCCACAACAACAAGGTAAGCACCGGCTGCCAGAACGGTTCCGGTCGGAAAAACGAACATGTGGTTATCTGCGCCGTCACTGAGTTTCCAGCCAGACATATCCACAGGCTGGGATCCGAAATTTTTCAACTCAATCCAGTCACCTGAATTCAATGCTGAATCTGCATTATAATTCAGCTCACTGATGGTGATTTTAGGTACAGCTGCTGCACCCGTGAAATAGGCTGTGATCACATCATTCGCCGTAAAGTTATACGTCACCGTCTGATTCGGATTGTTCGAAGATATCGTCACATTGGAACGAAAGTGATCAAAAGTATAACCGGGGTTAGGAATGGCAGTAAGCGTTACAGGATTTCCATTAAAATAAACTCCGGACCAGGGATAACTGGTCGGGGTGATGGTGCTGATTTCGATTCGGCCGGCTCCTGCAGGGCTCACATTCAGCGACAGTGTTACCTTGCCGGCTAAACTGAATCCACTCTTTATATAATCACGCATAATGGTAGGCCTTGAATTTACGAAGCTCATCATGCTGTTGATATTTGTTTGCCAGGTACTCATGTTGTTTCCCCACTTCGCAAAGTGAGCCGGCATATCCGCTGACATTGAATCCTGGAACTGGTGCAACACTGCATCCACATTTGACGGCAGGTAATTGGTGTTGATCAGATCCGCATATCGGTTAATAAAATATCTTTTGAATGTCGGATTGTTCAGCATCGCATCGAACATTTCTGAAGAATGGCTGAATTCAATAGGATTCCTGGCCATTGCCAGCCGGTTATCGTTCACACTGCCTTTTAAACCGAATCCGTAATCCGTATCGTACAGCATGTAACGCCATTTTGATCCTGCAGCATTGGGCCTCCACATTTTTATGTTGTTGGTCCATTCCCCGATCCAATCACCGTTGTTGTAATAGGTTTGTGCAATGAAATAATCCGCATAATTCCGGATATCCAGGACACTGTTCATGTAATCATAATATTGTTGCGTGGACGGGCTTTGCGTGGTGGCATAATTATACATCGTCCAAAAGCTGGCATCTGACCCTTCTTTAATTGTAATGGATGAACCGTCTTCCTTAAGATAATCTACCTGGCTTTTACTCAGACCATAGTTATAATCCATCCAGTTCTCATCGTGATTTTCATGTATGGTATACACACCCCAAAACTGGCCATTGAGAAACATGACTGCAGGTTCTGCTCCCAGATAGCCCGACCATGTGTTTTTCATCACACGCTCCATCAAGGCATCTCTGAAATGCACTACGTTCCAGTCTGTCCCGGAATTCCGGAGGATGATATCATCCATTTTATCGATAAACGTTTTGTCACTGAAAAAAGGATAGTTCACAGAGCCTGTGCCATATTTATCACCGAGTTTAATTTCAAAACTCTTTTGTGGTTTTGCCCTGGAATAATTTCCATAAATACTGATGTCGGCATCAAAACGAAGCACCCGGATTTTGCTCTTATCATAATACTCAATGGTTGCAGGCTTTTCCCAATCCTGCCAGAAATTCGCGCCAAAATAGGGTGTTGTTGTTTCTGCATTCGGCCCCATCACATAAATTCCGGTATTGTAATCCCATAGATTCAGGGAATCGGTTGTGATTGTGAAAACAGGTAAGGTGATGGACTCGTTGATAAAATAAGTATTTGAAATGGCCTGGCTTGGAAGGTATCCGGATGCAAAAACTTTCGCGCGGATCGTTTTTGTGGATGAAATCGTCATCGATGGAGGGAACACCGGATCTGAAGCCGTTGGTTCATCACCATTTGTAGAATAGCGAATCACGCCTCCAGGAGTCGGGGTGCTCAACGTGAGTGTCCGCGAAGATGTATAAAAACCACCGGAGATTGAAAATACAGGAATTGATGCATAAGCATTGTAACAGGTCGAAGAATTGTTGGAAGTCCCGGGAGTAGGTGTTCCAAAAAGGCACCAGCCTGAAGTACCATCCGGCTTTCTACCATAAGAATTATCAGATCCCATTGCCGGATATGTCTTTTGATCTATCAGCGTGGCGGATGGATTAGTCAGGTAAACCGTTTCTCCGGTACGGCTCAGTTTAAATTTAGCATTGTAATAATCTGAAACGGGCGGATGAAACCAGGAAGGCGGATTTGAAAAAGTAAGGCCCGAATTCTTCATACCAAAAAACAAATATGGAATGGAAGATATATCATTGGAAACGGCAGTTACATTGTGCGTTTCAATAGCAAGCACATTGTTTCCCGGTCGCAAAATTGATTTCAGGAAAGTCGGGTCAATGAAAATAGAATCCATCGGAAGTCCCTGGTAATCGTTCGCTTCATGGGAACTGAGCGCAAGATCATTCCAGTTGGGTCGGGTTCCGGAAATACCCAGGTTGGCCCGTGAAATCTCTACCCCATTCAGGTAAGCAACAAATCCATCATCATAATCCATGAGCAGGACGGCCTTCAGAATTTGCGAAGTGTCCGGAACATTAAATGTCTTTCGCATCATTACGGAAATTCCTGCCGGTATTGTGGTGCCATCATCGCCATCACCCAATCCAATACCACCGATGCCGGAGGACCATGTAAGTTCATTGAATGAAAGATTCCTCCAGTTTGTATCCATGCCGGCGCTGCCACTGGCATACCTCCATGAATTTATTGCACTCACAGCCATCTCCCAGTGATTGACAATGACGGAGCTGTTGGAATCAGAAGCAAACACCAGAATGCGTCCGCCTGCGCTGATTGTTTGTGAAGGAAATGTAAAACGGAACGGCTTCGTCGGATCGTCTGTCAATCCATATCCTGACAGATTTACTGCAGCGCCTCCGGTATTGTACAATTCAATCCAGTCATCGTGCTGGCCATTCGAATTCAAAATTCCAGAAATATTCGAAGGGCAGATCTCGTTAATTACAATTTGAGATTTAACATCCTGAACCTGGCAAAAATAAAAACATGCCAGAGCAAGAAGCGATCGTAAAAGTGATTTCATGTTGGGGGATAAATCGTTGAAGAATACAATTGAATAGATAACAACTGCTGGGCAAAAATACAAAATCAGGAGATTTTTTCTGTTTATTATTGACCAATGAATGAAAATGCTTGGTGAATTTCAATTCCGTAAAAATCTCTAAAATCTGCGCTGAATACGGATTTTCAACCCCTTAGAAGGATGCTTCAGGTCGGAATCTTTAAGTGTCAATAAAAATTAGTTACTAACCGCTGTTAATAACCCATATCCGCTATCTAAATCAGCAGGCCCGCAAACTCTTTTTACTGCCATACATTCTGCTGTCAGAGGCTGTATCTGGAATATAGTTTATTGACGGATTAGCTTTAAAGTGGTCCGTTCACCACTTGATTTCAATACCTCCGTAAGGTAAATTCCCGGTGAAAGACTGCCGAGGTTCATTTCGAAACGACCTGTCTGATTACCTGATTCTGTCCTCCAGTGGTAAACTTTCCTTCCCTGTAAGTCGGAAAGTACTACCTCCCGAACCGGATCGTCTTCAGGAAAAACTATCGTTACCCGGGAATAAAAAGGATTTGGATAAAGCGTCAACGCCCGATCGTGGGGTTCACTATAAGTTTCTGTGTACAAACAGGCATCCTCGTCATTTGTATTCACAGACAACTCCGTGAGTGCAATGGTTGCAGGTATCAGTCCGGCAGACTGTGCAAAACTCACGCTTCTTGCCGATAGAGGTGCAGTGCTTACAACAGGATAGGAAGTGTATTCATGACATCCCGTAAACCCAAGTGAATCCGTTTTGATCAGGATCATCTGGGCGCTGTCCTGAAAAGCATAATTTGTAGTAAACCCCGAAACGAGATACCCTCCATCGGAAGCAGCACTGTTACGGTATGCTTCATCCTGCAAACCATCTCCATAAGTACGCGTCCAAAGCGTATCACCGAGGGAATTAATTTTCATCAGAAAAATATTCGTACTGTCGTCGCCCCGCACTTCGTGACCGTATCCAAGGCTGTTTGTATACCCTGACAAAGTGTATGTATCATCAGCATTTGCAAGGACTCCGTAACTGGCATCTGTTTCTGCTCCGCCGTAAGTTTTTGCCCAATCCACATTGCCCAGGCTGTCTGTTCTCATACACAGAATATCGTATTTACCAGCCCCAAAACTTGTAATGGATCCGCAACTGACAAGATCTCCGTCTGCAGCAATTCTTACTGACTCCAGCTCTTCCCAGAGAGTATCACCATACAGATTGGCCCACACTAAATTTCCGGAAGCATCGGTGCGCATGAGTACCGCATCAGCGAAAGGAAGTCCGCCGGCGATAATCGTCTGTTTGCCACAAATTACAAAGCTTCCGTCGGGGGCTTCTTGAATAGCAATTCCAACTTCCGATTCGACGGTTCCATATGTCCTTGTGAACAAAGTGTCACCGTTTTCATCCGTCCGGATAAAAAGTATGTCGTCCGATCCTGCACCTGTGCTTTGCGTCGCTCCGACCAAAGCATAACCATGATCACCGGTTTCTATCATGTACGCAACACCTTCATTGCTTCCCCCGCCATAAGTTTTGCTCCAGAGCAAGTTTCCCGAGGAATCGGTTTTGAACAACAGCACATCACTCGCAAGGCCTGAAGGATAAAATGTTCTCCCGACCCCGAGTAAGCTTCCGTCATGGGCTTGAATTGCAAATTCAGAGTTGTCAAATGAAACAGTCCCATAAGCTTTGGCCCATTCAAGTAATCCCTGTGAATTTGTCTTCACAAAAAAACCGTCTGCGCTTCCGGAACCATACGAGAGTGTTGCGCCATTGTAAAGGTAACCGCCATCCAGTGTTTGGAAAAGTGCCTGTCCACGCTCCTGGCTGCTTCCTCCAATCAACCGCTGAAAAGCATACTGGGCATCGACAGCATTCACGGAAAACAGAATGAAACTGAAAATAGCAGGAAGTATAAATTTATTGATCATCGGTCAAAAATAATTAAATAGAATTCACCACAGTGAAAAAGAAAGAATAAACAAATTTATAATGACCCTTAAAATCATTTAAAACAAAACAGTTCCCATTCCAATTTATTTATCTTGAATACCATTTTATGGATTCCCCCGTCGATTTCATCCTGCGAATATTGGTATTCGACAAGTGCAATCAACAGAAAGTAATCAACGACAGAAAATTATTTCCCAACTGCATGCCTTCCGGTATCCGGTGAAGTCAAGGCCGCTATTTATTCCTCAGTCTTCTCTCGCATAAACCAAAAAAACCATTTACTTTTGCGGCAAATCGGAGGCTGGGCTGAAACCCGGCAAATCAAGGTATGGAGCTGGAAAAAGAGATATCAAAACGCAGAACATTTGCCATTATCAGTCACCCGGATGCCGGGAAAACAACCCTGACAGAGAAATTTCTGCTCTTCGGAGGTGCAATTGTGACGGCCGGTGCTGTGAAGAGCAATAAAATCCGGAAAACGGCAACGTCCGACTTCATGGAAATTGAAAAACAACGGGGAATCTCCGTGGCCACTTCCGTGATGGGATTTGATTACCAGGACCATCGTGTAAATATCCTTGATACTCCCGGCCACAAAGATTTTGCTGAAGATACCTACCGCACGCTCACCGCTGTTGACTCTGTAATTCTCGTCGTAGATTGCATCAAAGGGGTCGAAGAACAAACCGAAAAACTGATGAATGTCTGCCGGATGCGAAATACTCCGGTTATCATTTTCATCAATAAAATGGACAGGGAAGGAAAAGATCCATTCGATCTGCTGGACGAGTTGCAGGATAAATTGCAGATCCACGTGAGGCCACTTACATGGCCCGTTAGCCAGGGGGAATCTTTCAAGGGGGTATTCAGCCTGTACAACAACCAGATGAATCTCTTCGAACCCAGCAAAACAAAGATCTCCGAGAATATCGCTAAAATCAACAACCTGGAAGACGAAAAAATTGCCGGCCTCATCGGAGAAAAATTCACCGAAAAACTGCGCGAAGATGTTCATCTCATTGAAGGTGTTTTCGAACCCTTCAGCCGTGAATTGTACCGCGACGGTTTGTTGGCTCCGGTTTTTTTTGGGAGCGCAATCAACAATTTTGGAATACGGGAAATGCTGGAGACTTTCCTCGAGATCGCTCCCCCACCCTCTTCACGCGAGGCCGTAGAGCGGGAAGTACAGGCCGCAGAAAATAAATTCTCGGGGTTTGTTTTTAAGATCCACGCCAACCTCGATCCGAATCACCGCGACCGTATCGCATTTCTGCGTATCTGTTCAGGAAAATTTGAACGCAACAAATTTTATTTTCATACCCGTACTGAAAAGAAAATCCGGTTCAACAACCCGACCAGCTTCATGGCCAATGAAAAAAACCTCATTGAAGAAGCGTACCCTGGCGATGTAGTCGGATTGTATGATAACGGCATTTTTAAAATCGGCGATACAATAACCGAAGGGGAAATGCTGCACTATACCGGAATCCCAAGCTTTTCGCCTGAAATTTTCAAAGAGGTGGAGAACAGGGATCCATTTAAAACCAAACAGCTGGAAAAAGGAATCCAACAGCTTACCGAAGAAGGCGTCGCACAGCTGTTTACGCAACAGCCGGGGAACAGGAAAATTATCGGAACTGTGGGTGAACTGCAATTCGATGTTATCAAATTCCGTCTCGAGCACGAATACGGAGCAAAAAGCGAATTCCGCACACTGAACTTCAACAAAGCCTATTGGATCACCGCTGATACGAATGCACAAATGGAACAATTCATTTCCCTTCGTGCAAACGCCATTGCCTTCGACAAAGAAAACCGCCCGGTGTATTTTTCCGAGAACGACTGGATGATGAAACTGATTAAACAAAGTGCTGTTGGCATTCACTTCCACACCACATCTGAATTCAACCATTGGGAAAAAACAGAAGTATAGTTCCGGAACCTGCGGACCGGCATCCCCCGGTTCTGAAATTTATATTTCGATGGAATAATTTTGGGGAGCCATTACTGTGCAGTCGCTTCGTAATACACTTTTTTCATATCATTAAACAAATACTGATAAAAGGTTTTCTCTTCCAGGATGATCGTCAGATTTCCATTCATTCCGATCTGAACAAGATTATTCAAATGGCCGAAATTGTCAATCGCCACCTTCAGCGAAAAGGAGCCGGTCTCGTCCGGCGTGATACTCAGATTGTCAACGTGGCCCTGTAAAGTACCCCATTCATAGAATGGGAAAGACGATATTTTTAGCACTGCACGGTGATTGGGTTTCACCCTTCCTACCAGCGCCGGTGGACTTTTCACCCAGGCATACAAAGCAGAACTGTTGTACATCACTTTGAGAAGAATGCCACCCTCATTCAGCTGTTTTTCTCCTTCAAATACATAGGAAACAATCCCGTTTCCCTTGGCAGCGAGGATCAGGTCATTGTCAGCAAGGGTGAAGTCGCCAAAAGTATTCCGGATCCTGTTGCGGGCCAGTTCATATTGGTTCACCAGGGAAATGGAATCGTACTTTGTGTCAATGGAAAGCTTGCTGAGTTCTTCAACATAGGAGTTATTATCGAGAACCGATTGCTCGTTCATCGACCGGAGATTATACTTCGCCTTCTGATATTCCTGGCGGGCGCTGATCAGGGCATCGTTCGCTTTTAGTTTTTTTGTCTCCGATTCGATGAGTTCGTATTTTGAAATGTGCCCTTCCTCAAAGAGTTTTTTATTCTGATCGTGTTTATGACTGGCATCGTCACTTTCATACTGTAATCGTGCGGCATTACTTTTCCATGTGCTGTCCAGCACCATCAATTCATGTTCTGTTTCCTGGATCCTGGAGTCGGTTTTCCGGATCCGGGTAGCAATCATTTCTTTTTGTTTGCCGATTGACATCACTTTCTGAGATGAAAAAATCTCCAGGTTTTTCTCCGCCTCAACATAACTGTTCACCAAAGCAACAATCTCCGGAGAGGTAATTCTGATTAACGACTGCCCTTTCGTAACCTTCTTTCCGGGCTGGGAATACGACTCAAGAATGTAAACAGGATATGGAAAACGGTAGATTTCTTCTGACTGGTCACTCTTTATCACAAACGGAAGTTCAACCTGGTCTGGAAATTTAATGAAGATGGCGAGAAAGGAAAAGATGAGGCATATTGCCCCACCGATATAAACAAATTTACGCAGTGCGCTTTTACGAACATCTTTTACTGGAACATCCTCATCCCAATATATCCTTTCGTATTGTTGCGGTTCTAATTCGTCAGTCTCTTTCATCTGGATACTTTTTACTCTGAAGCCGCCTTCTTGAACGCTTCAATCTCCTTTCTTTAGGAATTAATCCTGTCCTTTTAATTTCACATCCACTCAATAATCAACATAGGTTTTCATGAACTTATAATACAATCCTTCCTGTGCAATCAACTGGTCGTGATGGCCGTCTTCCACAATTTCACCTTTTTCGAGCACCCATACACGGTCTGCATTTTTAAGTGTATTCAATCGGTGGGCAATAGAAATAATCGTCTTCCCCTTGAAATGGGTCCGGATATTATTCATAATAATCGTTTCCGATTCAATATCCAGCATGCTGCTGGCCTCATCAAGGATAATCACATCCGGATTGCTGAGGAACAACCGTGCAAATCCGATTTTCAGTTTTTGTCCGCCGGACAAATTTCCACCCGTATCACCCACCTTGTGATTGTAGCCGAGATAAAGCCCTTTCACATAGTCGTGCAGGTTGGCAAGTTTCGATGCCTGGAGAATGGCATCCAGGTCTGCCTCCAGGTTACCAAACTGAATATTCTCTTTTATCGTTCCGGAAAAAATGTAGATATCCTGAGGAAAAAGGAAAATCTTTGATCGCAGTGCATTCGGGTTAATCTTTCGGAGCTCATGTTGATCCAGATAAATCTCTCCTTCATACTCCGGGTAAAGATTCAACAGCAATTTCACAAGTGTGGTCTTCCCGGAACCATTCCGGCCGACAATGCCAATGTTTTCTCCTTTTTTGACTTCAAGATTTATATTTCTGATAGTGTAATCATCTTCCGAACCGCTGTATTTGAAAAATACTTTTTTTGCAACCAATTTCTCCGTGGTAAAATTGTTCACCAACTCCAGCATATTGGTATTTTCCGTTTCCTGCATGAGCACTTCATTCAAACGCCCAAGGCTTACCCACAATTCGGTGATGTTGTACCAGATTAAACCCAGGTTATTCAATGAATTCATAACCACCACAAAAATAGCTGTAAACGCCAGGTACTGACCAATGGTGATTTCACCATTAAAAGTCATGTAAGCACCCAGCCAGAATATGGAAATCTGACTCAGGAAAAACAAGCTCCGCTGGAGGGAATGCAACATGGCATTCTTCTGCTCTGAAGCCATGACAACATTGAGTGCTTTTTTATACTTATTCTTCCACTGCCAGAATTTGAAATTTTCCAGGGAAAGGAGTTTTACCGTTTTAATACCCAGCAATGAATCCAAAAATTCTCCCAGCGTTTCAAGGTTCTTATAAAAAACCTTGTACACGAGCAGGCGCATGACCGGTGCAAAGTACAAAGTGAATATAAAAAAGATGACCACAAAAAACAGAGCCAGTAAACCCAGCTTCAGGTTATAAATCAGCAAGACGGGAATGTACAGGAGAATGAAGAGGATATCAACAATGCTTTCGACAACGGAAGGATTCACCAGCTGACGGATGGTGACATTCTCCTGGAAGCGTGCCATAAAATCTTCACGCTTGTTGTTATCATAATATTTTTGCCGCAGGGAAATAAAATGCCTGAAAAACCTGCTGAAGAAATCAAGCTCAAAATTAATCTGCAATTGTATCAGCAGGACATTCCGGACATAAATCAACAGTATTTGAGTCAGGAAGATCCCGGCCATTCCGACAAGAATAGCCACAAGCAACTGCTTATTCTGGTTGACCAGCACATCGTCCACAATCAACTGCGTAAAAAACGGTATTGCAAGTCCGAGGAATTGCAGGAATAAAGTTGCCAGGAGGACTTCAATAATGACTTTCTTCAAAGAAGTGATTACCGGGGCATAGAATTTTTTCCAGAGTGATTTTTTCTCCTTCATGAATTCTTCAACCGCCTCGGTAAGATCCTTGTTCTTGAAAATTTCAGGTGTTGGTTCTACCACCAGGATGATACCGTTCCAGCGGTTCAGAAACTCCTTTTTTGTCAGTTTATCTTTACCATAAGCCGGGTCCGCGATCCAGACATGTGTCCGTGACCACTTATAAACGATGATGAAATGAACTCCGTTATAGTGTGCGATACAGGGAAGTTGTACCTCTGCAAGGTGTTCGTAAGCATGCAACTCGTAACCATCGGCCTTGAAACCAAACTGCTCGGCAAGCTGCGCCATGTTGTAAAGGCTGGTACCTTCCGTAGTGACCTCCCCGAGCTTGGTCAGTAAAGTTTGAATGTTATAATAACCATAATGCTTAAAAATCATGGCCAGGCACGTAGTGCCACATTCCATCATGCCGGTCTGTTGTATAAAAGGAAAAGATTTGTTTAGTCTCACAAATGATTCAATTTAGCATCAATTTAAGTATTCAATCCAACCGGACAATTTTTACATATTTTGCCAATCCGGAATTCAGAATAATCAGCTCCGGAATCAGTAATCACGCACTATACATTCTGGAATGCTTTCCGACCTTAGCAAATCAGGGGTTCAAACTTCATGAAATGAAGGCCAACAACTGATTCTTACTTTACAACTGGGCGTCAGAACAACCCTTATAGAGCCAAATGTAATTAATTCTACCATAAATCACGATTGAAAATTATCTTCAAATGATTCAACAAGCTTAAGAATTTCAATTGAAAAGTCAAAATAATCCGAATTCCAGAGAGAATCGGCTACAGAACACCCGGTTTTATTAGGCTGAACACACCCTGCAATGCTGAATTTATTCTTGCATTCAAAAAATACCAACGCTTATGACAAGCGGTGACGCTTTTCCCGGGAAATTATTGTTCAAAAGAAAATTTGGAAATCGATGAAATATTTACTTAATTTTGTATAGGAATTAAAGTTTTTCTGAAATGTCGTTTTGTATTTTAAAGTACTCACCTTTAAGAACCACAATCATGAAAAAGGTAACCGAAAAAAAAGCAACAAAAAAACTTGACAAAACTTCTCTGAAAAAAATTAAAGGCGGACAAACGATTAAACACGACATGCGTTACGTAAAGGGCAAAGGTGCCATTGCGTAATTCATGCTAGCGGAGCAGCGAAGATTCTGATTTCTCAGCTCTTCTCCATCACTTCGTTATTTTCCATTCAATTTTTAGGAAAATAGGGTTAGATATTCACCAGAGAATTGAAGTAATTTCTAAATCGGCTGAATTTTAGAAATTAAAAGGTGTCCTTTTCATCGCCCTATAAAATTCCAATTTTCTTTATTGTGCTTTCAATAAAATAAAGGACATTCTTTTCCGATTGCTTAGCAAATTACTTTGAGCAAATTTCTGACTCTATGTTATGGACATAGACTAAAAAATCACCCAAAAATCCATTTGAGCGAAAGAAGCCTGTCGTGCTTCTTTCGCTTTTTTATAATTGATAATCATCTTGTGACTACAAGACGTTTGATGCAAACTCCACCATCCCTGATCACACGTACGAAATAAACACCATTGGCCAGGGTACTGCAGGGAATTGTAATCTGAAGACGGTCGGCAACAGTGGTTCCGTTAAATACATTCAGTAAAACTTTCCCATCCACACTGATCAAATCCGCAACCAAACCGGATTTACCTGTTATATCGAGAATGGCATTGGAACCGGTTGGATTTGGATACAATGTGAAAACAGAATTATTATCGCCTGCCTCGGGAATACCGACGGTTGTTACCTGGTACAAAGCCGAACTGGCAGTACAGCCATTTGCATCGGTAATTACAACATGGTAAAAACCATTTGCCGGAGGCGTGAATGATTGATTGTCTGCTCCGCTTATCAGCACTGAATTAAAATACCATTGATAGCTCACCGCAACAGTTGAATTCAGAGTTCCGCCTGTTTCTGTAATGACCGGAACAGATGCCGCGTTGACCGTAACCGTCACTGAATTTGAATTGGCTGTGCCGGTTGTCACGCAATTTTCATTACTTGTCATCACACAATAAACCTGGTCCTGGTTGCTCAGTGTTGAATCGGAATATGTTCCGCCGGTAGCAATCGTAAAGATTCCATTCACATACCATTCATACAAGGGTGAGGATCCACCGAATACCGGAAGCGGTGTAAATTGAACAGGATCTCCGTAACAAACCGCAACAGGCAATCCGGTAATTGAAACAAGCGGAGTAACAAACAGATCAACACTTACCTGAACTGAATTGGAAACCGCTGTTGCGGGAATCGCACACGAATGCCCACTGCTCATTTCGCAGGTAACTATGTCATTGTTGCTCAGTACAACCGGGAACAAAGGACTATTAGAGCCGGCGACAAATCCATTGACCTTCCACTGATAAACAGGATTCAATCCCCCGTTTACAGCCAGTGCACTGAAGTTGACAGTCGTTCCCTGACACACATGCGTTGTATCCGCCTGAATAGCAACACTTGCCGCAAACGATGAAACAATCGAAACGGTAAGGGCATTGGAAACAGCAACAGCAGGTGACACACAGGGAAAAAGGCTGGTCATTTCACAGATAACGATATCCATATTGGTGAGGGACGGACTTACAAAAACATCGGTGTCATTTCCAACAGGAGTGCCATTTACTTTCCACTGGAAAGTGGAAGCCAGACTGCCGTTGCTTGGCGCAGCGGTGAAGGTGATTGCTTCTCCGGGACAGGCTGGATTCATATCTGCAGAAATTGTCACACTCTGTGGAATTTGAGGGATTACAGTGATGGCAATAGAATTGGATACCGCAAGGGCAGGCTGAACACAGGCATCGCTGCTTGTCATCTGGCAGGACACCACATCACCACTGTTAAAATTGCTGCTGACAAAGACAGGACTATTGGT